>DATKVD010000500.1:0-3488 GCA_035530235.1 Planctomycetota bacterium
CGGACCTCCGGATCGGCGTCTCGGGCAAGTTGACGCAACATGGCATGGCCGGCCTTGTCCAGATTGTCATAGTTCCGACCAAGAGCGCCAGCAGCCTCTCCCCGACCCTTCGGATGGGGATCTCGAGCCAGCTGACCGAGCATGTCCCGGCCCGCCTTGTCCAGCTTGGTGTAGTTCCACCCGAGAGCCCAGGCTACCTGCCTCCGCAGTTCCGGATCAGGGTCTCGGGTGAGCTGACGCAGTATGTTGCGCTCCGCCTTGTCCAGCCCGTCATAGTTGCCGGCGAGAGCCCAAGCTGCCTTTTCACGAACTTTTGGATGAGGGTCTCGGGCGAGCTGACGAAGAATGTCCCAGCCAGCCTTGTCCAGCTTTTCACGGCCGAGACCGAGACCGTCCGCCGCCTCCCCACGGACCTCCGGATCGGGCTCTGCAGAGAGCTCCCGGAGGATTTCGCGGCCAACCTTGTCCAGGTTCTCATAGTTCACACCGAGAGCCCAAGCGGCTCGCCTACGGACCCCTCGATCAGGGTCTGCCGTGAGCTTGCTAAGTATTTCACGGCCCGCCTTGTCTAACTCCGCATAATTCCAGCACAGACCCAAGGCCGCCCGCCCACGAAGCTCCGGGGCCGCGTTGGCGAGGTTGGTCGCCAGTTCATGGAAGAGCCGCCGCACGTTTCTCACTTTCTTCATCACTAGGCGGATCGCGGCCGCATAATCGGGGTGCGCAAAGGTCAGAGGACCTCCAACCGAGGCGATGTGTTCGAGCTTTCGCCCTGCGCTACGCAATGCCGTGGGGGCATCGGGCGCCACCAGCCGGGGCAGGGCGGCCTGAAAGGTCCTCCGCAAGGCGCCGAAATAGTGGGCCGTCAGAAGCACAGCAAGGGGCAGTTCGTCCAAGCAAGCGATCTGATTGGCGAAGGCGTTCACCAGTTCTTTGCGTGACGCCCTCAGGTGGCGCTGGCGCTTGGCCGCGGTTGAGGCGTCACGGCCGGCCTGGCAATAGTACCGGATGGCCCCGGGGGCCTGAAGGATCTCCGCCGCCTCGGTGACGTCCGCCGGGAGGGCTTCCCCCTCCAGCCAGGTGCACCCATACAATTCGGCGTACCGCCTGAGGAGGCCCGCTCGCTGCTCAGTGGTGTAGGAGCCTAACGTGAGACTGGTCTTAAGGTCCACGACGAACTCGCGCAGGCGTCGGTCCTTCTTCACGGCACGGTCGAAGATTTCCTTCCGGGACGTGACGATCACACAGCAGCTGTGTTGGCCCCCCTTGACGAGATCGACAATGCCGCGAAGGACCTCGTTTGCGTCCAACATCTCGCCTCGGATCTCCTGCTCGGGGGTCTTCCCGAAAATGTCCTCGACGTAGACGGCCCGGTTCGGCCCGACCTTCTGGGCAACAAGGTCTATGATGGACCGTTCGGTCGGGACGCGGCGGATGCGCGGGCCGCCGGGCGCGGGCTCCGCGGCGCTATCGAGGGGAAAGAGCCACTGGGGCTCCCAGCCATACTCCCGGTAATGGTGCCACAGGATGTAGGCGGCGGTAAAAGTCTTCCCGACCTGGGGCGGACCGGTGATGAAGACGATGTGTTTGGTGCGCAGGATGTCGCAGATCAGCCCGAACTCCCGCGGCGGCTGATAGAGCTCGTCAAGGCGCTTGTAGGGAGGGAAATTCACCGGCGCCCCCTGTTCGATCAACCTCTCGATGAAGTCGGGCAAGCTGCGTTTTTCCTCGGGCGGACGGAAGCGCTTGTGGAGTTCAGGATAATCCTGCAGCCATTTCTCGACGACCGGAAGGTCAAGGACTTCGAAGCCAAAGCAGATGCGGTGCTCCTTCAGGTGCCGACGGATGCCCTGCAGGAAAGCATCCGTCGCCCGCACCGCCATCACCAGGACGTAAGCGGCAGCATTCGGTTCCCGCTCGGCCGCCCGCAGGAGCTTTCCCTTCCTGCGTTCATCGCCGCAGAGATCCTTGCGGATGGCCGCACGCTGCCTGGTTACATCGCGTCCCGGGTCGGCGGACTTGAACTCGAGGAGGAATTTCCCTTTGTGGCCGAGCCACTCTCCGATGAATTCGGCATCGAAGGGGGATTGTTCCGCGGCCGGCGTTTCAGGCAACGTGAAGGTCTTGCGTCCCTTCCGGGGCAGCACGCATTCGCTGAGTGCGGCCCGGCAGAACACCTCGAAACGCTCCTCAGTGACGTATTTCCGGAAGGCTGTGGTGTCCATTCTCGACGGGCGTCCTCAGTGAACCACGCCGGACGGCTCGCTGGGGGGTGCATCCGGCCGGTGCGTCCGTCCTCTCAACACATAGCGTACCTGACATGCGCTTGCCCGTAAATGAAATTCTGGTCGATCAGCTTTGTGGGGCCTGGTCTGTCGCGGGGGCGCGGTAGGCCGCCACGGGGAATGCCAACGGGGCTAGATGCCGCGACAAGGCAAGACCACCCGCCGGGCCGGCACAGGTGCGCCTAAGGGAGCTTCTCGTCGATGAGGATGCGGCAGATGTCGTCGGTGAAGGCTCGTGCGGTCCAGTTGTTGTGGGAGTTGTTGACGAGGATGGAGAAGGCCAGCACGTGTCCGTGCCGGTTGAAGGCGTATCCGGAGAGGGTGACGACGCCGTCGAGGGTGCCGGTCTTTCCGGCGATGCGTCCGCGGTAGGCCGGGGTCCCAAGACGCTTCTGCATCGACTTGTCGATGCCCGAGCGTGAGAGGGAATCCACGAACATGCGTCCGTAAGGGGCGTTGTAGGCGTGGGTGAGGACGGTGGCGAACTGCTGGGGGGTGAAGCGGCTGGCGCGGCTCAAGCCCCCGCCGTCGGCCATGACGTAGCTTCCTGGGGGGACGCCGATGGTCTTGAGGTAGGCCGAGGCGGCGGCGGCCCCCGTCGCGTAGGTCCCGTGTCCCTGGAACGCCGCCCCCGTCCGCTTCAAGAGCTGCTCGGCGTAGAAGCTCTGCGAGCGCTTGTTCATCACGCGGATGGTGTCCCGCAGGCTCGAGGTGTGGATGATGTGGACGCGCGGGTCCTTCGGTCCGACGAAGTGTCCCGCACGTCTCGCCAGACGCACCGTGCCCCCCAGGGTGATGCCCGCCCGACGCATCTCCTCGGCCACCACGGTACCGAAATAGAGCGGGGGCTCGTTCACGGTCACGAATTTCCGTTCGGGCGCCGCACCGGCGGGCCACCCCCCCTTCAGGATGACGTGGTTGGTGCCGAGCGCCCGGGACAGGAAGAACCCCTGCTTCCGGGCGGCCGCCGCACTGGACGTCGTGATGAGCTGGTTGGTGACGGTGAAGTACCGTGTGTCCGGGTGGAGCGTCAGTCGGACGGGTCGGCCGCTGGTCGTGGGCGAGATGACGATGTCGAGACAGTTGTCGTTGAAGCTGAGTCCGGCGACGGGTGCGGCGTACCACTTGTGAAGCTGCGCGGCCGGCCACGACGGACACGTGTACTGACGGTCGAAGAGGGTGTCGTCGGCGACGAGGTCGCCG
>DATKVD010000501.1:0-4103 GCA_035530235.1 Planctomycetota bacterium
GATTGCGGCGCGATGCTGCTGGTCTCCGTGGATGGGTCGGACCGCGGACTCGTCGAGCGCCAGTACGACGCCATCGGCGAGCAGGTGCTCCAGGCGGGGGCGACGGAGGTCTACGTGGCGGACAACACCACGACCTCGGAGCGCATCTGGCGGGTGCGCAGGAACCTGGCCGAGGCGGCGGGACTGCTTTCGCCCCACCAGGCCAACGAGGACATCTCCGTCCCGATGAGCGAGGTCGCCCGGCTCGTCGTCACCATCGAGAAGCTCGGCAAGAAATACGACGTAACCGTCTTCAGCTACGGTCACGCCGGCGACGGCAACATCCACGCCCGCATCGTCAAGAACGACGACTGGTCGGTCGAACAGTGGCACGAGACGCTGCCGAAAATCCTCAACGAACTCTACACGCTCACCGCCGAGCTGGGCGGGGTGGTCTCGGGAGAGCACGGCATCGGGCACAAGCGAAAGAAATACCTGCCCCTCGTGGTCTCACCGGTCTACCTCGAACTGATGAAGGCGATCAAGCGCGTCTTCGACCCCAACAACATCCTCAACCCGGGGAAGATCTTCGACCTGTGATCAGCCCCATTCTGTGTGATGTCATCCTGAGCGTAGCGAAGGATCTGGCCCCGAATCCGCAGCCGCGCCGGTAGTTGCTGATGGATCGCATCCGCTCTTGCGCGCGGCGCCAGATTCTTCGCCCCCGCCGACGCGGGGTCTCAGAATGACGTCCTTAGACCTTTCTGCGCGGAGCACGACGGAACCGAATGATCACCAATCCGTTCCAGTCGAAAGACCGCGTCTCCCTCATCACACTCATCCTTGCGAACCTTGTCCCCATTGTGGGCGTGATCGTCGCCGGCTGGGATGCGGGGATGATCGTGCTCTTGTACTGGAGCGAGAACCTCATCGTCGGGTTCTATAACGTCCTCAAGATGGCACGGGTGCCGGTCGAGGGTGCCCGGGCGAAACACAAGAAGGGCGGGCTGATCGCGTTCTTCTGCGTCCACTACGGGCTCTTTTGCGTGGGACACGGGGTCTTCGTCGTCCTGCTGGCATCGTTCAGCCCGATGGTGCAGGAAGGCGTGATGCGGGTGATCGGCCAGCTCATCTGGCCGTTCCTGGGGCTCACCGTGAGTCACGGCATCTCCTTCGTCCAGAACTTCATCATCCGGAAGGAGTACGCCTCGACGACTGTCGAGCGCCAGATGGGCCGGCCCTACGGGCGGATCGTCCTGCTGCACGTGGCCATCCTCTTTGCGGCCATGCCCACGGTGCTCCTGGGCTCACCGATGCCACTGGTGGTGCTGCTGGTTGTCGGAAAGATTTTCGTGGACCTGTGGCTGCATGGTCGCTCGCACCGGGATCTCTTCGCCGGGAAAACCGAATCGCCCGAGACCCGAGAATAGGCTTGAACCGTCCCCCGGGCGGACGTATAATAGCCACTCACTGTTAATCGCACCGGACCCATCGGACCCCGATCCAGAGGAGTCGTGTCATGATCAAATCCATCAGTTACTGGTCGTTCGACGGCGGACTCGAGGGGACGCTGCCGATCAGGGACGCGATGCTGCAGGCGAAGAAGGCGGGCTTCGAGGCGATCGAGTTGTGCTTCGCGGCCAAGGGGGTGCTCTCGCCCAGGACCACCGAGAAGCAGTGCCGGCAGATCCTCGCCGACGCGAAAAAGATCGGCATCAGGCTGCCGAGCCTCTGCACCGGGATGTACTGGGATTACAGCCTGACCGACGACAAGGCATCGGTCCGTAAGAAAGCCTACGAGTTGACGGTCGCCTACATCAAGGCCGCGAAGATGCTCAAGGTGAAGCACGTGCTGGTGGTGCCGGGCGCGGTGGACGTCTTCTTCAAGCCGGACTTCAAGAAGGTCCCGTACGAGGTGGTGTGGAAGCGCTCGGTCCAGCAACTCAGGAAGCTCGCGAGGGTGGCTCAGAAGCACAAAGTCTACCTCTGTGTCGAGAACGTCTGGAACAAGTTCCTGTTGAGCCCGGTCGAAATGAAGTGTTTTCTCGACGCCGTCGGCTCGCCGTGGGTGGGCTGCTACTTCGACGTCGGGAACATCATGCTCTACGGGTTCCCGCAGCAGTGGATCCGCTATCTCGGGTCACGCATCAAGCGCATCCACTTCAAGGACTTCAAGACGTCGGTGGGCACCGTGGCGGGGTTCTGTGACCTCCTGGCGGGGGACGTGCCGTTCGCCGAGGTCATGAAGGCGTTCCGTGCGGTGGGCTACGACGGCCCGTGTACCGCCGAGATGATGCCGCCCGATCCGACGCTCCTGAAGCGCACCTCGAAGGCAATGGACAAGATCTTCACGATGTAGCCGATGGTTCTTGATCCTGGAAGCTGAATGGCGGCGGGCCGACTCGTCGCGGCGACTTGGCCCGCCGTTTCCACATACGTCAGGTTGACTCGGCCCGTTGCTGGAAAGGACACCATGTTCAAGATCGTCCGAAAGGAATACCTGAATCCCGAGGTGATCCGGATCGACGTGGAGGCCCCGCTGATCGCGCGGAAGCGGAAAGCGGGTCAGTTTGTCGTCCTTCGCGTGTTTGAGACGAGCGAGCGGTTCCCACTGACCATCGTCGATTCCGACCCGGAGGCCGGAACCATCACGCTCATCTACCAGGTGGTGGGACGCTCGACCGTCGAGCTTGCCGGGCTGACCGTCGGCGAGACGATACAGGACGTGCTCGGGCCGCTCGGACACCCGACTGAGGTCAAGAAGGTCGGCACCGTCGTCGCGGTCGGAGGCGGGGTGGGGATCGCACTTCTCTACCCCATCGCAAAGGCGATGGCCGACGCCGGGAACCATGTCGTGAGCATTCTCGGCGCCAGGAACAAGGACCTCCTCATCCTGGCCGAGGAGATGGCAGAGATCAGCGACCGCACCGAGATCATCACCGACGACGGCTCCTCAGGACGCAAGGGCCTCGTCACCGAACCCCTCCGTGAATACATCGAGAGCGGCGGATCCACGGACCAGGTCGTCGTCGTCGGGCCGGCGATCATGATGAAGGCCGTCGTCGCCCTCACCAAGCCAAAAGCCATCCCGACCCTCGTCAGTCTCAACCCGATCATGGTGGACGGGACGGGGATGTGCGGCGGGTGTCGGGTATCGGTGGGAGGTGAGACGAAGTTCGCGTGTGTCGACGGGCCCGAGTTTGACGGGCTTCAGGTCGACTTCGACCAACTGATGCACCGTCAGCGCTTCTACCTGGAAGAGGAAGAACATTCGTCGCACTACTGCAAGCTGAACCCGCGCCGGAAGACTTGAAGCCTTCGCGCAAGCACAAGGGAACCACAGAGAACACAGAGGACACAGAGGAGAACAGCAGGAAGGAGGGCTAGAAGAAGAAGCAGCACCACCTGATGTTACCGTTTCTTCTTCTCCCCCTGATTCCGTGTCTTCTTCTGCTTTCCTCTGTGCTCTCTGTGACCTCTGTGGTTAAGATGACGTCTTCGAGTTGGAAAGGACTGTCGCTTTGGGAAAGAGCAAGACCCCGCGTCAGGCGATGCCGCAGCAGCCGGCGGACGTGCGCACGAAGAACTTCGACGAGGTCCCGCTCGGCTACGACGAAGAAACCGCCAGGGCCGAAGCCGTCCGCTGCATCAACTGCAAGGACCCGAAATGCGTCGACGGATGTCCGGTCGGCATCGATATCCCCGGGTTCGTCAGGGCCATCGCCGAGGGCAAATTCAAGGAATCCGCCGCCATCATGCGTGAGGCCAACCTGCTGCCCGCCGTCTGCGGCCGTGTGTGTCCGCAGGAGGAGCAGTGCGAGCGCGTGTGCATCCTCGGCGTCAAGAGCGATCCCGTCGCCATCGGCCACCTGGAACGGTTCATCGCCGATTACGAACGTCTCGAGGGCACCGACGAGGTCGCCGAGATGGCCGAGTCCACGGGACACAGGGTAGCGGTCGTCGGTTCCGGTCCCGCGGGTCTGACGGTCGCAGCGGACCTTGCGCGAATGGGCCACGCCGTCACCATCTTCGAAGCGTTCCACGAGCCGGGAGGTGTGCTCATCTACGGGATCCCGGAGTTCCGGCTGCCCAAGTCCATCGTCCGCTACGAGGTCGACAAGCTC
>DATKVD010000502.1:0-9454 GCA_035530235.1 Planctomycetota bacterium
AGACACGGGTGGTCGAGGCCAACTACCGTGAGAGTTTCGTCGCCGACACCCCGGTCGTGGACGCCCTGGTGGTGTACCGTCAGGGGTGGGCGAACATGATCCCGTCGTCGGTCCCGAACTGCGGCGGGGTGAGGGGATTCCAGGTGCGGATGGCCGACGAACGGGGCATCGCGGTCAACCGCTTCGTGCGGGCGGCCGGGGCCACCCACATCTCCGGTCAGACCGTCTACGTCACGCCCTATCGGCTCTCCGCCGACGACGGACGCATCGTCTACGCCCCCGACCGTGGGGAGCAGGGCGACAAGAACTACCCGATCATGCTCACGGTGACACACCCCCTGGCCGAGCACCAGGTGGTGGCGTTCGGCTGTGAGCCCCTGGACATGTACCAGGTCGACAACGCCCGGTACCTCCGTGCGGTGGGTGCCGGGGGTGCCGAGCCGCCCATCATCTTCGACGTCAACAACGCCATTCCCCAGGAGTTCGGCTACGACCTGCGTGAGAGTCAGGACATCAAGGTGGGCGACACCGAGAACGTCGCCGTGGTCTACGTCAAGAAGGCCCCGCCCGGGACCAAGCCCAACCGTGTCAAGTTCATCCTCGGCTCCACCGTCTTCGGCGTCGAATACCTCCTGACCAACACCCAGGAGCCGGACGTCTCGGGCGAGAGACGTCCCGAGGGTGTGGCGTACCCGGCCGCCCCTGCACACACCGTCTTCAACTCGGCCCTCAGCTGTGCCCGGGACATGATCCGCATCGACGACTGGCGCATGAAGCGGTTCGAGACCTACGGGGTCGTGAGGAAGTACGACCCGTCGGCGGAGGCGGAGAACGACCGTCTCACCGTCATCCACCACAACGCCATCGTGCACCTCGCCGGGGCCGAGGAGGCCCTGTCACGGTACGATTACTCGTCGTTCCGGACGAACCTGGACAAGGCCCTGGGGTATGAGGCCCGGGCCTACCCGGACGTCAAGGGGACGGCGAACGACACGGTGAAGGGGTTCATGTTCTACTGTGTGCTGCTGCTGCCGTTTGCGTTCTTCTGTGAGCGTCTGTTCTTCGGGTTTCCGGACATCCGCAAGCAGCTGTTCGGGTTTGCGGGGTTCTTCCTGCTGATCTTCGGGATCATGGCGGTGGTCCACCCGGTGTTCCGGATCACCGAGGCCCCCTACGTGATCCTCCTGGCGTTCGTGATCCTGGTGCTGGCGGTGTCGGTGCTGGGCATCATCATCAGCAAGTTCAACGAGCAGATGGCGAAGATGCGACGGAAAGCCGCGAAGGTGCACGAGGCGGACGTGGGTCGGCTCTCGGCGACGGGAGCGGCGGTGATGCTGGGCATCTCGAACATGAAGAAGCGCAAGGTCCGCACCACCCTCACCACCCTCACCCTCATCCTCCTGACGTTCACGGTGATGAGCTTCACGTCGGTGAAGAGTGAGACGATCTACAACGAGATCCCGCAGTCGCACAAGGCGAACTACACGGGACTGCTGCTGCGGGACCGGACGTGGTTCGCGGTGGAGCATCCGGCGCTCGACCAGTTCCGACGTCACTTCGAGCCGGCGGGCAAGGTGATCCCCCGGGCGTGGGCCTCGTCGACCGGGGCGGCCGGCACCGACAACTGGAACTTCATCCTCTACGGCAGCCGAGGGGCCCAGACCGACTGCCAGGGCGTCTCGGGGATGTGTCCCGAGGAGACACGGGCACTCAACCCGGGGGCACTCCTCGTCGCCGGAAGGTGGTTCAAAACCATTGACGAGCCCTCCGTGATCCTCTCCAGTCACGTCGCCTTCGACCTCCTGGGCTTCACCCAGGCGGACGTGGAATCGCACCGGGCCCGGGTGCGCGTCCGCGGCATGGACCTCGAACTCGTCGGGGTGCTCGATTCCACCCGACTGGAGCAGCTGCACGACCTCGACGACGAAAGCTACGCCCCCCTCGACACCGCGACCAAGAGCGCCTTCGGCTCGAAACTCAAGGGCGGGGAGTTCTCCGAGAACATCGTCGAAATCGTCAAGCTCCCGCACATCTCGACCGAGGCCACCGCCATCGTGCCGTACGACGTCTGCCGGCAGATGGGGGGACGCATCATCTCGGCGGCCGTGGTGTTCCCGGAAGACTTCGACTTCGAGCCGCTGCTGAAGGACTTCCTCGCCCGCGTCGGCATGACCATCTTCGTCGGACGCGACGGCCAGGTGAAGGCGTATTCCTCGCTCGCCATCACCACCCCCGGCAACACCGGTCGGCTGATTGTCCCGATTCTCCTCGCCGCGCTGATTGTGCTGAACACGATGATGGGGTCGGTGCACGAGCGGGCGCACGAGATCGGCATCTACAGCTCGGTCGGACTGGCCCCGGTGCACGTCGCCGCGCTCTTCCTGGCCGAATCGTGCGTCTACGCCGTCATGGGCGCCATCAGCGGTTACCTCCTCGGCACCGTCGTCGGCAAGGTCGTCTCCGTGCTCGCCATCCCCGGACTCACCCTCAACTACTCCTCACTCTCCGCGGTCTTCAGCACGCTCGTGGTGATGGCCACGGTGGTGCTGTCGACCCTTTACCCGGCGAAGATGGCGGCGAACATGTCGGTGCCGGACGTGACCCGGCAGTGGAAGTTCCCGCCCCCCGAGGGCGACGTCTGGCGGTTCGACTTCCCGTTCACCGTCGCCTCGAAGGGCGTGCTGGGACTGTTCGTCTTCCTCGACAACTACTTCGACGGCTACAAGGAGGAGTCCATCGGCTCGTTCTATGCCGCCGACATCAAGTTCTACTCGGTCGAGGACACCTACGGGACGGGGTACGTGGTGGAACTGGACTGCTGGCTGGCGCCCTTCGACCTGTCGGTGAGTCAGAACGTGCAGCTGAGGGCGCTCCCGACGGAGGACGAGGGGATCACACGCATCGAGGTGCAGATCACCCGCAAAAGCGGTGAGGTGACCAACTGGCAGCGACTCAACCGGGGGTTCCTGACCCTGATGCGGAAGCAGTTCCTCATCTGGCGGACCGTGGCCCCCGACGTGAAGGAGGAGTACCGTCGGGAAGGTGAAGCACGACTGGGTGCCGTGAGACAGTAGGCTTGGACGGCGGAGCAGTGGAACAGGAGACCGCCCCGATGAATCGGGGCTCTGCGCGCGAGCGCGCCAGGGAGCGGTGAATGTCTGAGACGAAACCGACCGACGAGGTGGCACCCGTCCTGTTCGAGCAGGACGAGTACCAGGAGGGCTTCGGATGGAAGACCATCTGGGGGGCGCTGTTCGTCGGGTTCATCGTGCTCCCGGGCGCCATTTACATGGGTCTGGTGACGGGACAGTCCCTCGCCGGGGCCGCCCAGTGGGTCACCATCATCCTCTTCATCGAGATCGCCAAGCGCTCCTTCGTCCAGCTCCGAAAGCAGGAGATCATCATCCTCTACTGGGTGGCCGGGGGACTGGTGGTGATGGGCGGGAGTCTGGGCACGGGGGTGAACCTGTTCGGCGGACCCTTCGGGGGACTCATCTGGAACCAGTGGATCGTCCGGTCGCCCCAGGCCGAGGGCTTCGGTCTCACACATCTCATCCCCCCCTGGATCGCCCCCCCTCCCGATTCCCCCGGGATCGTGGGACGCACCTTCCTCACCCACGGCTGGGTCTTCCCCATTGTGCTTCTGGTGGGACACGTCATCCTCACGCGCGTGGCGTCCCTGTCGCTCTCGTACACGCTCTACCGGGTCACCAACGACATCGAGCGTCTGGAGTACCCGATGGCCCAGGTGGCCGCCGGGGGCATCCTGGCCCTCGCCGAGACCTCGCAGAAGAGTGAAGGGTGGCGGTGGCGCATCTTCAGCGTCGGCAGTGTCATCGGGGTCATCTACGCGGTGCTCTACGTGGCACTGCCCACCATCACGGGGGCCGTCGGCGCCACCACCGTGCAGCTCATCCCCATCCCCTTCATCGACGTGACCCACCTGGTGGGCAAGGTGGCCCCCACGGCCATCCTCGGCATCTGGACGGACCTGTCCTTCTTCTTCATGGGGTTCGTGCTCCCGTTCTGGGTCGTGGTGGGGAACTTCGTCGGGAGTGTCCTCGTCCGCATCGTCATCAACCCGATCCTCTACCGCTTCGGGATCCTCCACACGTGGAAGCCCGGCATGACCGTGATCCCGACCAACATCTGCAACTCTCTCGACTTCTACATCTCCTACACGATCGGCAGTGCGAGTTTCATCGCACTCATCGGGATCGTGAGCGTGATATGGGTGCTCGTCCGACGCGGCGGCAGGCGTCGCGTGCACGTGGACGACGACGCCTGGCGAAAGGCCAGTGAGGGCCGCGGCGACATCCCCATCAAACTGGCACTGGGAACGTGGATCGTCGTGACGTCCATCTACGTCATCGTGTGCTACAAGCTGGTGCCGCTGTTCCCACTGCCCATCCTGCTTTTCTTCGCGTTCATCTGGTCCCCGCTGTTCAGTTACATCGGGGCACGCATGGTGGGCATCACCGGGGTGGCACAGGGGATCAGTTTTCCGTACCTGCGGGAGGGCACGTTCATCCTGTCGGGCTACAAGGGCGCCGACATCTGGTTCGCACCCGTCCCCATGTGGGGCTTCGGCTACGCCACCCAGGCCTGGAAGGAGCTGGAACTCACCCGCACCAAGTACAAGAGCTACGTCAAGATGACCTTCGCCGTGGTCGTCATCCTCCTGGTGTGCTCGTTCATCTTCTGGAGCATGATCTGGCGTCTGGGGAGTCAGATCCCGTCGAGTGCGTATCCCTACGTGCAGAAGTTCTGGCCCTACTGGGCCCTCATGCAGTCGATGTGGGTCTCCTCGACGGTGGGGGACCACAAGTCGTTCATCGTGGATGCGATACGGTGGGAGTACATCTCGGCCGGGTCGATCGCGGCGATCGCCCTCTACACCGTGGTCCGACTGGCCGGTGCCCCCATCGGACTCTTCTACGGCATCATCGCGGGGGTCGGGCTGTGGCCCCATTACGCCATCCCGATGTTCACGGGGGCGTTGCTGAGCCGGTTCGTCCTGGCCAAGCGGTTCGGGGAGAAGAAATGGCGGTCCTACGCCCCCATCCTCCTGGCCGGGTACGCCGCCGGGATGGCCCTCGTCGCCATGGCCTGCACCGCCATTGCACTGTTGGCACGAAGCATCAACCAGATTGTGTACTGAGGAAACCCGAAACCGGAAATCCGATCCACAAAGCAAGCACGAAGCACGAAACAAGCACGAAATTCAAGTGACGGAATGACCGAAACGGGTCCGCATGCGGGGTTTGGAATCTTCGGTCATTGTCTGATTGGAATTTGTTTCGGATTTCGTGCTTCGGATTTCGGCGTTCGATATGGGTGAGTCGCGGGAACACGCGTTTCTGGGCTGGCACGGGTGGGGACTCGAGCACCCGTCGGCGTGGGAACTGAACCGTGTGAAGGGCAACCGCTCGACCGGCTACCTGGCGCTGGACGACGGCGACCAGGTGAGACTGGAGGTGAGCTGGCGGCCGGTGAAGTCCCGCATCACGGTGGAGGCGATCGCCGACAGACAGGTGAAGATGCTCGAGACGGCGGCGAGACGCCGGAAGATCGACCTCGAGATGAAGCGTCGACGACGCATCGGGCGGGTGAAGGGGTTCGAATACGAAGCGTTCACCTGGCGGGCCGACGTCAGTGCGTGTGAGCTGGTCGGACGGTGCAAGGCGTGCTCGCGCGTGGTCCTCGTCAGGGTGGTGGGCGACCCCGACGGGCCCCCGACGGATGAGGCCCGACGCGTCTTCTCGTCACTGGCGTGTTACTGCGCCGGGGACGTCGAGCGCTGGGGGACCTTCGGACTCGACGTGAAGGTCCCGACACGGTTCGACCTCGAGCACAGTTCGCTCAGGGCCGGACTGTGCGAGCTGACCTTCACCGACCGTCGTGTCGAGCTGCACGTCGGTCGCGCGGCCCTGGGACGTGTGATGCTTGAAAAACAGAAGATGACGGCGTGGTACGAGACGACCGCCCGGACACTCCTGAAACCGTTCGACGTGACGTGGGTCGAGGAGCCTTTCCGTGGACACATCGGCCACGCCGGGACGGGTGAACTGCGGGCGAACCGGAGACTCCTCGGGTTCTTCCGTGCCGACCGGGCGTTCAGTGTCCACTGCTTCTACTGTGACGTGTCGGACAAGATCCTGACCGTCTCGGCGGAGGGCCCGGGCGACGTGCGTGACGTGGTCGAAACGGTCCGTGAGGGACTGGTCTGCCACTGAGCTTCGGCGTTGAGTGGCACCGCGGAAGGGAAATCCGAAGCACGAAGCACGAAGCACGAAACAAGCACGAAATCCGAATGACCGAAACCAAAGACAAGAAGCAATATGACCTTGAGCCGCGGACGCTCGCCTTTGCCAAGAGGGTCAGGACCTTCGTCAGACGGCTGCCCCGGACCCTCAGCAATGCTGAGGACGTCAGGCAACTGATCCGGTCGTCGGGGTCCGTCGGGGCCAACTACATCGAGGCGAACGACTCGCTCGGCAAGAAGGATTTTCTGATGCGGGTCAAGATCTGCCGCAAAGAGGCCAAGGAGAGTCGCTACTGGCTGGAGCTGCTGCATACAGGCGAGAAGTCTGAACTGGCCGAGGCGCGACGCGCCCTCGCGGAGGAGGCAACGGAACTGATGAAGATATTCGGCGCGATCCTGCGGAAGTCGAAGTAACGGTTTCCGTCATTGGAATTTCCGTCATTCGAATTTGTTTCGTGCTTCGTGCTTGGGATTTTCGGCTCGCCGAGCAGGAGGGCGGCGGGAGGCGGGCGTGATGGGTCTTTTCAGTCGGAAGTCGGCTCCGCAGATCACCCGACGGCAGGCCCTCGCGGCCAGACCGTTTCGCAACCCGGAACTCGACGTCACGCGCGCCGACGACGGTGAGGTGACCGTCCGGATTCCCAGACGCCGGACGTGGTGGCTCAACGTGCTCGCGAAACTGGGGCGACTTCCCGATTCCCGCGTCGTCACACTCGACGCCGTCGGGACGTCGGTGTGGGAGATGTGCGACGGCGAGCACACGGTGAAGGAACTCATCGGGAAACTGGCCCAGCACCACCGGCTTTCCCGCAAGGAGGCCGAACTCAGCATGGTGACCTACCTGCGACAGCTCGCCGAGCGCGGGATCATCGTGCTGGTGGTGGAGGAAGAGAAGCAGGAATAGGGACGTCGAGATCCGAAACACGGACTTCGGATTCCGGATCTGTTTCGAATGTCGTGCCTGGGATTCTGCAGTGTGAGCGCGGGTCGAAGGTGACAATATGACTGACACAGCCCATCACATCCTGGACCCCCCCGGGCAGGGGAAGATCGGCAAGCAGATTCAGCTGCCGCTGTCGAAGGCGGTGGAGATCAGTGTGAAGAGTCTGCGGGTCCGCTTCTGGCGGAGCATGCTCACCGTTGCCTCCATCATCCTCGCCATCGCGTTCCTCACGTTCGTGTGGGCGTCGAACCGTGTGCAGAGCGCGGTGGCCATCGGCATGCGTCCGGACGCCGCGAAGGTCGCCGTCGTCGCACAGCAGGTCGACGACGTCTGGAAGCCGTTCGAGCGCGTCCTGGCCGACCGATTCACCGCACGACGCGGTGACTATCAGAAGGCCCTCCAGAACCTCTACGACGGAAGCACCGCCTCCTTCAAGTCCTTCTGCCGTGAGAGTGAGACCCACCGTCTGGAGAACAAGCGCGTGGACCTGTCGAAGTTGCCGACCACGCCGGAGATCACCCCGGAGGTCATCGGGAGACTGGCCGAGGCGGCCCGCGGGATCGAACTCACCCCCGACCTCGACGGGTGGGTGACCGAGCGGGAGCTGAGGGACCCGCAGACGGGTGCGGTGACGGGTGTCTACCGGACGGACGCAAGCCTGGCGCTCGCCGGCGTCAAGGGCGTCGTCCAGGCCGAGGTCAACCGCTTCAACCGGCTCCAGCTCGCACTTCAGCGTCAGGACATCCAGCCCGAGACCCCCGTCGCCGAACTCGAAAAAATCTCCCCCACCGTGCTCTGGCTCATCATCATCTCTCTCATGGTCTGCGGGGTCGGCATCACCAACGCGATGCTGATGTCGGTGACGGAGCGGTTCCGGGAGATCGGGACCATGAAGTGTCTGGGGGCACTCGACTCCTTCATCGTGAAGCTGTTCCTCCTGGAATCGACGTTCCAGGGGGTGGCGGGGACCTGCTTCGGGGTGGCCATCGGTTTTGCCATGATGATCCTCTCCAGTCTGTGGTCGTTCGGGAGTGCCACGCGTCACTACTTCCCGGGGGGCCAGGTGCTGGCCATCATCGTTTACGCCCTGCTCATCGGGTCGGGACTGTCGATCCTGGCGGCGGTGTTCCCGGCACTCCGTGCCGCCCGCATGGCGCCGGTGGAAGCGATGCGGGTCGAAGAATAGTGGGCAGGGACCGCTCCTTCATCCCCTCGCCCCCCTTTGGGGGGAGAGGGTCAGGGTGAGGGGGGCACAGGCGCACGGCTGGACAAGCCAGCCGTGGCACAATGCGCGTTGAAGAATGAAGCACGAAATTCAGTCGCCTCTGGCGACCAAGCACGAAATCCAAATGACGGAATGACGGAAACAACGGCGCCGCCCGCGCGGTTTTGAATTTCGCTCATTCGGATTTCGGATTTGTTTCGGATTTCGTGCTTCGAATTTCGGGTTTGAAACGGCCCGTTCGTGCCACTTATAATGCACATGCCCGCAAGGGCCACACGTAGGCAGGAGTCGCCGGAATGTCAACAGACACGGCAGTCGACAACGTCGTCCGGACCCGGGGCGTCCGCAAGGTCTACACGATGGGGAAGGTGACGGTCGAGGCGCTGCGGGGCGTCGACCTCGAGATCCGCACCGGGGAATACCTCTCCATCATGGGACCGTCGGGGTCGGGAAAGTCCACCCTCTTCAACATGATCGGCGGACTCGACAAGCCCACCGCCGGGAAGGTCTACATCGAGGAGGTGGACGTCGCACAGCTCGACGCCTACGAGCTGGCGTGGCTCCGCTGCCGGAAGATCGGCTACATCTTCCAGTCGTTCAACATCATCCCCGTCATGACGGCGCTCGAGAACGTCACGCTGCCCATGACCTTCGCCGGACTCACCACCGACGAGTCGCGCGACAAGGGGATGGGACTGCTGAAGAAGGTGGGACTGGACGACCGCGCCAGGCACAAGCCGTTCGAACTCTCCGGCGGTCAGCAGCAGCGCGTCGCCATCGCACGCGCCATGGCCAACGACCCGTCCATCATCCTTGCCGACGAGCCCACCGGCAACCTCGACCTCGCCACCGGTCGCGAGATCATCGAACTCCTCCGCACGCTCAACGACGAGCAGAAGGTCACCATCATCTCCGCCACCCACGACATGAAGATGCTCTCCGTCTCCGACCGCGTGGTCTGGATCCGTGACGGCCAGATCGACCGCATCGAGCGCCGAGAGGACCTCGACATCTCCGTCGG
>DATKVD010000503.1:0-6618 GCA_035530235.1 Planctomycetota bacterium
GACCGTCCCCGGGCGTCAAATTCAAAGCACGAAGCACGAAACAAGCACGAAATTCAAATGACGGAATGACAGAAACGGGCCGCACGCCGGGTTTGGAATTTCGGTCATTGTTTGATTTGAATTTGTTTCGGGTTTCGTGCTTCGAGTTTCGAGTCTTGCAATGGAGACCGAAGACATGCCCCATCGACTTGTGCGCTTTCTCCTGGGTGCCGTCATCCTGGCGGCGGGCGTGGCCGCAAGCTGCCCGGCCGACGAGAAGCCGGGCGTGCCGGTGCTCGACACGACGGGGTTCTGGCGGGTGCACTACACCATCCAGCCGCCGGTGGTGATGAAGGGCGCCGCCGCCGAGCCGCTCGAGTTCCGTGCGAAGTGGCTGATGCGCGGCACGCCGCCGCCCCCCGCCGACTGGACCTCCCCGGACTTCGACGACACCGCCTGGGCCCGCTTCCCCGGCATGTTCAACGTGAGCCCCAGCTACCATGTGCTCGCCGTCAAGTCCCCGTTCATGGCGCTCGAGTGCATGCGCGGCAAGTTCACCGTGACCGACCCCGCGAAAGCCGGCAAGATGACGCTCTCGGCGGTCTACCGCGGCGGCATCGTCGTCCATCTGAACGGCGCCGAGATCGCCCGCGGGCACCTGCCGGCGGGCGGGGGCCCCGAGCAACTCGCCGAGGCCTACCCGTTCGAGAAACACGACCCGAAGACGCCGGAGACGAAGCACCGACGCCTCACGGACGTGAAGGTTCCCGCGGGGCTCCTGCGCAAGGGCGTGAACGTCCTCGCGGTCGAGGCCCATCGGGCCGCTTACGACGAGCGCGACGTCCAGTGGGACCCGAAGAAGCGGCCGTCGCTCGACTGGGGAAGCTGCGGGGTTGTCAGCGTGCGGCTCACCTCGCCGGAGGGCGAAGGCGCAAGCGGGGCAGGCGGCGTCGCGCCGAACGTGTCGAGACCCAGGGGACTGCAGGTCTGGAACAGCGATGCGATGCTGATGGACAGTGACCTCGACTGGGGCGACCCGAACGAGCCGCTGAGGCCCGTGTGGATTGTCGGCACGCCGAACGGCGCGTTCAGCGGCAAGGTGGTGGTCGGCGCGTCGGAGCCCGTCAGGGACCTCCGCGCGGTGATGAGCGACCTGAAGCAGGCCGCGGGCGGCGGCACCATCGCCGCCTCCGCCGTCGCGGTGCGCTACGCCAAAGCGGACACGCAGCAGGCGGGCATGGCCCGCCGCTACATGGAATACCCGGGGTGCTTCGGCGGGCTCGATGACTCCCCGCCCGTCGAGGTGCCCGTCATCACGAAGCGAAACCGCCCGTGGTCGTTCAAGCCCGTCGAATCTCCCGGGGTGCCGGTGTCCTTCGGGGCGGTCCAGCCCGTCTGGTTGACGGTGACGGTGCCCGCCGACGCTAGGCCCGGTGAGTACGAGGGGAAACTCACCCTCAGCGCGACGGACGAACAGCCGGTGGACGTCCCGGTGCGGCTCACCGTCTGCGGTTTCAAGCTCCCCGACCCTCGCGACTACGTCACCTGGGTCGACATCATCCAGTCGCCCGAGTCGGTGGCCCTTCAGTACGACGTGCCCCTCTGGTCCGACGCGCACTTCAAACACCTCGAGAAATCCATGAAGCTGCTCGGGTGTGTGGGCAACAAGGTCGTTTACCTTCACCTCATCGCCAGGACCAACGCCGGGAACGCCGAGACCATGGTGCGCTGGATCCGTGAGCCGGACGGAAGCTACCGGCACGACTTCTCACCGCTGGAGAGGTACCTCGACCTCGCCGTGAAATATGGGGGCAAGCCGTCGGTCGTCTGTCTCTACGTTCACGATTACCACTGCAACAAGAGCACGGGCGGCCAGTGGGCCGACCCGCAGTTCAGGACGCCCGAGGACGAGCGGGACAAGTCCGGCAGCGTGCCCGTCACCGCGCTCGGGGCAGGCGGGAAGACGGAGGAGCTGAGTCTCCCGGCGTACGACGACCCGCGGGCGAAGACGCTCTGGCAGCCGGTGATCGACGGCGTCCGCGAGCGGCTCGAGGCGCGCGGACTCGAGAAGACGATGATGTTCGGGATCAGCAGCGACTTCAAACCGGACGAGTTCGTCGTGACGCTCTTCAAGGGACTGTCGCCGGAGACCCCGTGGGTGAGCCAGGGACACGCCATGCCCACGGAACTGCACGGGGTGCCGGTGAAGTACCTGTCCGGGGTGTGGAGTGGCGGGAAGTTTCCGGACGATCCGTCGGTCGGGCGCACGTACGGGTGGACGCGCACGTATACCGGCGTCGGGGCGAAGGAGTTCTCGTCACCGTCGGGCGCCGTGCTGGTGCATTATCCCCGCAACCCGTGGTGGTCTTTCCCGGTGACGGCGTACCGTCTGGCGGGCGAGATGAACATCGCCGGTCAGCAGCGGGGGTTCGCACGGCTGGGGGCCGACTTCTGGCCGGTGCTGAAGGACCGGCGCGGCCGGCTTGGAAGCCTCCAGGCACGTTATCCGAAAACCACCTGGCGCAATCTCAACATCTGCTCGTGCCTCTTCTCCCCGGGCGGCGACGGGGCCCTGTCCACCCAGCGGTTCGAGATGCTGCGCGAAGGCATCCAGGAATGCGAGGCACGCATCTTCATCGAGAAGGCGATCCTGGCCAAGACGCTGCCGGACGACCTGGCCGAACGTGCCCAGGCCGTCCTCGACGAGCGCATCGTCCCCATGCGCATGGGACTGACGCTCTTGGCCTCCGGCGAGGACGGCGATTCCACGTGGTGGAACTGGCCGGGACTGATGGGCTACAACTGGTACGTCGGCTCGGGCTGGCAGGAACGCTCGAGGAAGCTCTACACCGCCGCCGCCGAGGTCGCGAAGGCCGTCGAAAGGAAGTGACGCCATGTTGAGACGATGCACGCTCATTGCGCTGGTGTGCCTCCTGTCCACGGTTTCGTGGTCGGCTCCCGCGAGCGGGACGGGCGGGATGCTCCGCGACGCGACGGTGTCCCGACGCGTCGGGACCGGATTCGAGATCGCTTTCACGCTTGCCGGGCCGACCGACGTCACGGTGCGCATCGTCGACGCGAAGGGCCGCGTCGTCCGGCATCTCGCCTCGGGGATGGTGGGACGCGAACGCGCCGCCTCCCCCCTTGCCCCGAAGACGCTCTCACAGAAGATCCCCTGGGACGGCAAGGACGACGCGGGCAACCCCGTCGATGCGGCCGGGTGCAAGGCGACCCTCGGCACCGGGATGACCGCGAAGTTCGACCGGTTCATCCTCGGGGAAAAAGACGCCTGTGCGAGGAGTCGGCCGAACCTGTACTATCCAGCCCCGACGCGAGGGGGCGAGACGTACGTCATCCAGATGTCCGGGGTGCACCTCGACACGCTGCGCGTGTTCGACGCGGAAGGGAAGTTCGTCCGTGAGGTGTGGCCGCCGAACTTGAACCGGTCCGCCGAAGCGGTCGAGCGGCTGCTGGGCGGCCGCTGGGGCGCCGCCGACTGGGACGGCGACCGCGTGCCCTTCAAGGTCTGCATGAACTCGTGGTACATCTTCGGCACGCGCTCGGGGAGCATCACGGTCACGACGGACGGTTACGTGGTAGGTCTCTTCGCGGGCGTGGGCGGCGGGGGGTATGCCATCGATCCGGACGGGTTCCCGCACGCGTGGCGATGGCGGGCCCCGTGGTACGTCAGGCAGCAGACCTACAAGACCAAATCACGCATCGCGGCCGGGACCGACGGGGATTTCTACCTCACCGACAATTACCACCACGTCGTGGGGCGCTTCCGCGCGAAGGACATGACCCCCGTCGATTCGTTCACGCACAACGGCGGGACGAAACTGGACCCGCCGCGCTGCTATCTCGGCGAGATGGGAAAGGCCGGCGACAATGCCGGGCATTTCACGGGCCCCGACGACGTCGCCCTCGACGACGAGGGAAACCTCTGCGTCCTCGACGGGGATGAGGTGAAGGTCTACGACGCGGCCGGGCGCTTCGTGAGAAAGGCAGGCAAGGACGCGTTCCCCGCAGCGAGCCCCGTGCCGAAGGCCGTGACCGACGCCGAGAAGGCGCCCCGGGCACTCGTGTTCCCGCACTTCCTGAAGGTGAGAGCGGACGGAACGCTCTTCATCATGCATGAGGGACGGGACGTGCGGGTCATCGAGAGCGACGTCGACGGAAAGACGTTCAAGCCGTTCAAGCAGCCGTGGGCGTGCAACCCGTATCACGGATACTCGGACTTCGACGCGCAGGGGAACTGGTACGTCGCGATGGGGGTGTATAAGAAGCCGCAGCAGGTCTGGAAGTATGCTCCCGATGACACGCGGGCGAAGTTCGCCGACCGCGACGCCATTTCGCTCGGTGAGGAGAACGACCCGTTCCGTCTCAACAAGGGACTCTGCGTCGCGACGACCGGCGACGTCTACGTCGTCACCCAGACCAACAAGTGGTCGACGAAGCCTCCCGCGCAGACCGGCGGCGCCGTCTTCGGCGACCTCTCCGCACGCGGGGCAGAGGTCTCCCAGACGCGCGTCGACGTCTACGGTCCGGACGGGACGCTCAAGACCAAGGGCATCGTCAGGAGCGTCGGCATCAACGACGTCGCGGTCGACCGTGAGGGGAACATCTACGTCATCGACGGGACGATGTGGCACGGGGCACAGATGGCCGGCGTGGCCGTGGGGCGTGCTGCGTATGGCAAGAAGCACTGGCCTTTCAGTTACCTGACGCCCGAGCAGGCGGCGCTCGACCCGAAGACCCAGGCGAACAAGCGCTACAGTCTGCTGTCCCGGCTCGTCAAGTTTTCCCCCGAGGGCGGCATTCTCGACGACACCGAAGGCCGCGGGCAGTTATGGAGTTACGCCGGGGTCTCCGGCGTCTCGCCCTGGAACTGCGACGCGGAATGCCCGGCCGCGCAGATCTGCCTCGACCCGGATGAGCGTCTCTGGGTGCCGGATTCGTTCCTCTACTGCGTGAAGGCCGTGGACCGGGCCGGAAACGAGATGCTCCGCGTGGGCAAGTACGGCAACGAGGACTGCCGCGGAGGCGGCGGCGACAGGCGCCACCCGCAGCTCAAGGACGTGGTCATCGACCCGGAGGTCCCGCTGTCGTATCCCAAGGGGATCGCGGTCCATGACGATGACCTGCTCATCTCCGACATGTACGCCCACCGCGTGCTGCGGTGTCGGCTGGAATACACCGACCGGCGGGAGATCGCACTGGTCCCTTAGAGAAAGGCCATGCCCTTGAACGCAAGACACGTTGCTTTCGCCGTCGCGATGATCGCGCTGTGCGGGATGACCGCGTCCGCGCAGGAGAACCCGGCCGGCATCCGCGTGTGGAACGGCGACGTCCTGGCGCCGCACCTGGACCTCATCGACGGGGGAAACGGGAAGCCGTTAGGACCGATGACGATGGTCGGCGCACGGAACGGCACGTTCAGCGCTGAGGTCGTCGTCGGGTCGTCCAAGCCCATCACGGGGCTCAAGGCGGCGATCGGCGAGATGGTGCACACCAACGGCGCCGGCAGGATCGCCCTGTCGGCGATCGAGGTCCGCTATCCCTCCATGGATATCTGGAGCGACTGGAACGCCATTCCCAAGGCGGTCGCTCACTTCGACGCACTCCACCCCACGCCTCCCGAGGAGGTGCCGCTGCTCACGAAGCAGCCGGGCAAGCAGACGAAATGGGCCACGCTCGAACACGCCTACCAGCCCGTCTGGGTGACCGTGAACGTCCCCGCCGACGCCCGGCCCGGTGCATACGAGGGGACCCTCAAGCTCACCATCGCCGACGCCGCGCTCGCCGACGTGCCCGTGAAACTGACGGTCCACGACTACCGTCTGAGCGACCCGAATGACGTGACCACGTGCGTCGATTTCGTTCAGTCGCCCGAGACCGTGGCGATGTATTACGAGGTGCCGCTCTGGTCCGAGAAGCATTTCGAGATAATGGGCAAGTCCCTCAGCCTCATCGGGAAGGCGGGCAACCGCTCGGTGAACCTCTACCTCGTCTCCCAGACCAACCACGGCAACGAGGAGACGATGGTGCGGTGGATCAAGGACGGGGCCGGCTACCGGCACGACTACACGGTGATGGACCGATACCTCGACGCGGTCGAGAAGCACATGGGCACGCCGAAGATGGTGTTCCTCTACGTGTGGGACTACCCGTACAACGAGCGGAAGGAGGCCGAGGGGTTCCGCGGGTGCGTGGAGGTGAGCACGGGCGAGGTGGCGGTGAGCCTGCTCGACGACAAGGGCGGCGTGACGATGGAGAAACTGCCGAAGTACGGCGACCCGCGGTCGAAGGCGCTCTGGAAGCCGGTGATCGACGGCGTGATGGAGAGACTGAAGAAGCGCGGTCTGGAGAAATCGGCGCTCCTGGGTTGGGCGACCGACATTCCGCCTTCAGACGACGTCGTCGCGCTCTTCGCCGAGCTGGCGCCCGGCGTGCCCTGGGCGGTGGGCTCGCACAGTTTCTACAGTCACCAGGACCGCGACATCGCGAAGGCGGGCTCCCCGGTGAAGTATGCCACCCTCGTGAGCGCCTCCCGGTACTTCCGTCGGGGCCGCTTCAAGACGGATTTCTTCGCGTGGAAGCCGTCCGACCGTGTGGTGACCGCTTACTTCCGCGGCCTGT
>DATKVD010000504.1:0-13356 GCA_035530235.1 Planctomycetota bacterium
GAAGGAAGCCGACTACTTCGGCCTCGCCTCGGGGCGCGACGTCGACAAGTTCGCGGCGACCGGTCTCACACCCGTGAAAAGCGAATTGGTCGATGCGCCTTACATCGCGGAGTTCCCGCTCGTCGCCGAGTGCAAACTCTACAAGACGGTCGAGCTGGGACTCCACACCCAGTTCGTCGGCGAGATCGTGGACGTGAAGGCGGACGAATCGGTCCTCGACGGCGACTCCGCGAACATCGAACTGGTGAAGCCGTTCGTCTACAACACCCACCGTCGGGTATACTACGCGATCGGCGACGCGATCGGCCCGGCGTTCGAGATGGGAAAGGCAATTGGGGATTGAGTCAGAGGCGGACATCATGTCGGAAAAGCGATTGAAGAAATCGGGAGCGGCGTTCGAGCGGGCGAAGAAGGCGATCCCCGGTGGGGTGAACTCGCCCGTGCGGGCGTTCGGCGCGGTGGGGGGGACGCCGCCTTTCATTGCGAAGGGCTCGGGCGCACACCTGACCGATATCGACGGCAACGAGTACATCGACTACGTCGGGAGCTGGGGGCCGCTGATCCTCGGGCATGCGCATCCGAAGGTGGTGGCCGCGATCAAGGAAGCGGCGGAAGACGGCTCGAGCTTCGGGGCGCCGACCGAGCGCGAGACACGGCTCGCGGAGGAGATCAAAGACGCCTTCCCGTCGATGGAGCTGGTGCGGATGGTGTCGAGCGGCACCGAAGCGGTGATGAGTGCGGTGCGGCTCGCGCGCGGCTTCACCGGGCGCGATCGTGTCATCAAGTTCGACGGGTGCTATCACGGTCACACCGACGCGCTCCTCGTGAAGGCGGGCTCGGGTGCGACGACCTTCGGCCACCCGTCGAGTCCGGGTGTGCCCGAGGGCTTGGCCCGCGACACGGTCTCGCTTCGATACAACGACGCGGATGCGGTCGCGGATTATCTGGCAAAGAACGGCGACGAGGTGGCGGCGCTCATCGTCGAGCCGGTCGCCGGGAACATGGGCGTCGTGCCCCCGGCCGAGGGATTTCTGGAAGCCCTCCGCGAGCTGACCCAAGAGCACGGCGTCCTCCTCATCTTCGACGAGGTGATCACGGGATTTCGGATCGCGCGGGGCGGGGCAGAGGAGCGCTTCGGGGTCACGCCCGACCTGACCGTCCTGGGAAAGATCATCGGCGGAGGACTTCCCGTGGGGGCCTACGGCGGCCGACGCGACATCATGGAGAGGATCGCCCCCCTGGGTCCGGTCTACCAGGCGGGGACGCTCTCGGGCAATCCGCTCGCGATGGCGGCGGGCCTGGCGACGCTCGAAGCACTGAAGAAGCCGGGCACCTACGAGGACCTCGAGCGGAAGGGGAAGTTGCTCTCCGACGGGCTCCTCGCCGCGGCGAAGGAGGCCGGCGTGCGGGTCACGTCGAACCGTGTCGGGTCGATGATGACGCTCTTTTTCGGGCCCGGCAAGGTGACGAATTACGACGACGCCCTGACGAGCGACCGGGAGCGGTTCGCCCGGTGGCACGCCGGGATGCTCGCGCGCGGGGTCTACCTGGCACCCTCGCAGTTCGAGGCGACGTTCGTCTCGACGGCGCATTCGGGAGACGACATCCGGGAGACGATCGCGGCGGCGGTGGAGGTCTTCGAGACGCTTCGGGAATCTTCCTGAAGGATGGGCCGGACCGCGCCATTCCGCGTTTTTGCTTGCCGGAGGGACGTGAAACGGGGTATAATCGGGTGGTTCGGGTGCTGGGACCCTCGCAAGGGACATCCATGGCAGGACCTCACGCCAAGGGCTATCAGATCATCGACCTCATCGGTCGCGGGGCGGGGTCCGAGGTCTACAAAGCCCGCCACATGCGCTCCGGTGAGATCGCCGCCGTCAAGATCGTCCGTCACGACGCCCCCGACAGTGCCCGCCTCTTCAAGCAGATCACCAACGAGTTCAAGGTCGCCCGCAAGTGGACCCACCCCAACCTCGTGCGACTCCACGAGCTGGTCGCCGAGAGGCTTCTCCTGTGGAAGCTGCAGCTCGCGCTGGCCATGGAGTACGTCCCGGGCGACTCCCTGTCCGCCGACGGAAACTACACCCCCCGACAGATCGTCGACTACTACGCACAGCTCGCCGACGCCATGAACTACATGCACCGACACGGGTACATCCACCTGGACATGAAGCCCCAGAACGTCATCGTCACTCCCGAGGGCCAGGCGAAGATCATGGACTTCGGACTGTGCACGAGGAAGGGACGCTACAACCCGCGGGTGCAGGGGACGCCGGACTTCATGGCCCCCGAGCAGCCCCGCAAGGGGTGGGTGGACGAGCGCACGGACATCTACAACCTCGGCGCGACCCTCTTCCACGTCATTACCGGCAAGGCGGTCCACATGACGCTGACCAGCCGGACCGCCGTGAACGGCACGGCCGCGCTCCAGAGCGAGACGTTCCAGTCACGGCGGGTCGACGTGCCCCCCGAGCTGGAGAGTCTCATCCTGGAGTCGTGTCGTCCCAGTCCCGCCGAGCGGCCCGCCACCATGGAGCGCGTGCTCGAACGGCTCGAGGGCATTCGCGGCAAGCTCACACCGCAGCCTCAGTAGTGGTCCGCTTCGCCGAAACCCCACGAGAAAAAGGGGTCAGGACCCTTTTGCCTGTAGGCCCGGAGGGTGCTTCGCACAAAAGGGTCCTGACCCCTTTTTCTGGTCGGTCCGTCGACTACCTCTTGCGGGCCTTCTCCGCGGCGGGTCCGTATTTCCAGATGCGGACGTCACGGTCGGTGAGGAGCGCATCGAGGACGTCGGCGAGCATCTCGTGTCCGTAGTGGTTCGGGTGGACGTTGTCGGCGTAGAGGTCGCCGACGAACTGTGCCCCGCGTGCCAGGAAGGCCCGCTCCATGTCGGCCAGCGCACAGGACTTCTCCCGTGCCAGCCGACGGGTCTCCTTCGAGAACTCCCCGCCGCGCGCCATCACGCTTTTGCCGCCGAGCCAGTGCACCGGGGTGATGGACGCCCCCGGGGTGAGGGTCTGAAGGACGACCTCGATCCCGGCCGCCTTCATCCGGTCGATCGCCTCCCCGGTCGCCTTGACGTACCCGTCGAGGTTCCCGTAGACCACGTCGTTGGCGCCGTATTCCCAGACGACGAGGTCGGGCTTCTCCCCGAGGATCTCGTCGATGTGTTCCAGTCCGCTTCCGGCTTTCCATCCGCCGGTGGCGACGCCCAAGACGGTGAGTTCGCCCGGGGGCCGAGGGTCCTCACGGTCCTTCCAGGCCTTGGCCTTCGCGTCCCAGGAGCGGACGACGGCCGCCAGCGAGCCGTAGCCGCAGTGCTCCTTCAGCCGACGTGCCAGGACCTGCCAGAAGATATAGGTCCAGGCCGTCTCCTTGTCGGTATAGTCGCGCGCCGTGTACCAGAGCTGTGCCCCCACGGCGATGGAATCGCCCGCGACCACGATCCTGACGGGTCTTTTCTCCCGGAGTTTCGTGAGCGTCTTCGTGATGTGCTCGCGGCCCGAGACGAACGCACGTGCGTCCAGCAGTCCGGGGGGGTCGGTGTCGGGCGTCGGCGTCACCTCCTCGGTCTTCTCCTCCCTGTAGAGGTGCACCCGGTCGATGATGTACCAGTTCGCCTTCGAATCGTCCCTGCGTTCCAGGCCGAAGGTGAGGAACCAGAACGGCCCCGTGACCGGCTCCTGCCACTTCTCCCAGGGCATGAAGACCTTGTGCCAGCGCGTCTCCTTGAGCGGGACACGGAACCGACGCTTCGACCCGGCATAGTCGGTGGTGAAGATCGCGGTCCCGTCCGAACCGTCGCCCTTGAACCACAGCGAGATGCCCCTGAACTCCTTGAAGTCGTCACGGGTGACCTTGCCGTCCTTCTCCTGACGGACGACACCCGTGTCCATCGAGCACATGAACCCGGGCTTGCCTTTCGGCCCGAGCCAGACGTACATCCCCGTGCCGTCGCCGACCGACTGCGTGGTCCCGTAGTGCCAGAGGTCGCCGTGGAGGTTCTGAACCCAGATGCGTGCACCGGGGGTGGTGTGCATGTAACCGGGGTAGAAGCTCCGCTCGCCCTCGGGCACGAAGGGTGTCGCGGCAGGGGTCGTCACGGGCGTCGGCAGGCCGGATTCCGCCTCCGCCGCGGACAGTGCCGCCGACAGGACCACCAGGGCGACCGCCGTCAGGCAGAACCGGACACCGCGCATCATGTGCCAGTTCACCATCCCTCTCCCTTCACGTGCCGGGTGACGTCGGTTCGCTCTTCGACCGTCTTATGTGTGCACGGGCGCCGGGCGGGCTTACCGCTTTCTACCGGAGGGGATTGGAGAAGTCGTAAAGTCGTGCGAAGCCGAATTCGAGTGATTCGTGCGCCAGGAGGGTGTGTGAGGGGACACGGCGGAAGCGGCCGCGGAACCCCCGTGCCCGGCCGGGGGCCGTCTCGAGTTCCTTGAGTTCCACCTCACAGCAGACCGGCAGGCCGGAGCTGTCCCAGGTGAGGGCACGTCCGCGGAACGTCCCGTCCCTCAGCAGTCGTCCGATGAGGGTCGGATCGATGAGACGTCGGTTCTTCTCACGGTAGAAGAGGGTGAGGACGTGTCCGACGACCTCGCATCGCGACCATCCGAAGATGCGCTCGGCGGCCTCGTTCCACTCGGCGATGCGTCCGAGGGCGTCGGCCTCGATGCGGGCCTCCCGTGGGGCTTCGCCCGGTTCGGGCGGGACGACCTCCGCTGCCGGCGGACGTGAGGGCTCGCGCTCCTCCACGTCGACGGCGGCGTGCGGCCGGCCGGGACCCCAGGAGCCGGGCGTGACCTCCGGCTCGAGGTACGTGCGTGAGGGTGGGACGGGCTTCGCGAAGAAGGGGGTCAGCTCGGCCGTCATCATCCGGATGAGCTGGAGGTGTCGGGCGGTGTAGGCGTCACGCTCGCCGGAGCCCACGGTCACCGTTCCGGCCAGTCGGCCGCTCCGGAAGATGGGCACGATGATGGCGGTGCGGATGCCGTGCTCGATGAACGGACGGTAGAACCCGGACCCACGGTGCTCCGGCCGCACGGCCAGGACCAGCTCCCGACGGTTGGCCTCCAGCCATCGACGTGCCTCGTCGCCCAGGGCCAGTCCGGGCTCCGCGACGGCCCCCTCGAAACCGCACGTGTACAGGAGATCGAGCGGTCCGCCCTCCCGGGGTCTCACCGAGACGGAGGCCGCCGTCAGCGGCACACTGCCCACCAGTCGGTTCACCGACGAGCGGAACTGCTCGGCCAGCCCCTCGACCCGCTTGCCGGGACTTCGCGAAAACGTCAACGGTCCTCTCCGGAAAACGCGAATGTCCCCGTCGCCGTCAGTGTAGCCGGTTCCCCACCCCCGGGTCAAGCCCAAAACCCGGGCCCCCTTTCCCGCTAAGAGCCTATAACAAAATGAGATGTAGTGCTGCCCCCTCGTGGGGCGGCCCGGCGGAAACGGGCAAAAGCGGGGCACAAGGCCCCGCGACTACATCATTTTGTTATAAGCTCTAAGTCCTGGATTTCATAAGTCCGTGCAGGGTTGTGCTCTGGGCCGGCGCGACTCGGGCTCGCCCCCGTGTATCGGGGGCCCGCCGTGCCGCCCTCCCGCTGCGGAAATTCCAGGAACCAAGGGCCCACACGCCAGACAAGCCCCAAGAACCAAACTCCAGAGCCCAAACAAACACCAGGCACCAAACGCCAGGCACCAAAGGCCAAAGAAACGGCGGGCACATACGGACATGGGCGCCGGGCATTTGGCGTTTGTCTGGAATTTGTCGGTTGGAATCTGGCGTTTGTCTGGAATTTGGTGCTTGGTCCTCGGTGCTTCGGTCGCACGGTGTCCCGACAGGCGTCCGCGGGATGGTGTATCCAACCCTACATGATTTTATGGACGGGAGCACTAAGTCCTTGACAGTGTCCGGGTCCGACGGCACAATGAAGGCGGAATGCGGGTCCTTCGTGAGGGGCTTCACACAGAGCCGGGTCGTGTGCAGGGGGGGCTTCGATGTCGAAGGACGGCACAGCGGCAGACGGCGCCCCGCTGAGGGACCGACGGCAGGCCAACCAGAGACGATGCTACCTCCGGTTCGACGGACAGATGGCTCCCATGAAGTTCAAGCGGTTCAACAACCTCCCTTCCGGTGAGCCGGACGTCTTTCATGACGCGAACCTGGTGGATATCTCCGAGGGAGGCATGTGCTTCGTGACCGACCACGCCATTACGAGCGGCGAGCGGATCGAGTATGACGTCGACTCTCCGCTCGGCAGGGTCCGTGGACGCGGGACGGCACGCATCCTCCGCATCCACCAGGACCCGGACCAGTTCCTGGTGGCCGTAGAGTTCCTGGCCTGATCTGTCTCCCGAGTGTGTCCGGGACCACGGACATGGAGGGGTGTCATGGAGAGAGGCGAACGGGGAGACGAGAGACGTCGTCACCGACGGGTCGAGGCCCGGATCTACGCCGTCAAGTTCAGGGTGCTCACGGTGCCGCCGCCGCTCGAACCGGAGCCGTACCGGATGGGGGAGGTCATCAACCTCTCCAAGGGAGGGATGTGCTTCGTGACGCGATATCCCGTCGCCGCCGGTCAGAGGATGCAGTACTTCGTCGACTCACCGAGCGGTCAGAGCGGCCGTGAGGGCATCGCACGTGTGGTCCGGATCCACGGCGAGTCCGACGGGATCTTCGTGGCCGTCGAGTTCATCACCTGATGTCCTCCCCTCGATTCCTCAGGAGAAGGGCCCATGAACGCCCGACAGCTTGCACTGCTGAAGGAACTGAGTGAGACGCACGGCGCCCCGGGAAACGAGCACGCGGTCCGCGAGGTCATCGGAAAGCACCTCGAGGGCTTCACGAAGATCACCGCCGACCGGCTGGGAAGCATCATCTGCGAGAAGACGGGCGACGCCTCGGGACCGCGCGTCATGCTGCCCGGTCACATGGACGAGATCGGCTTCATGGTGAGTGCCGTCACCAAGCACGGGTTCGTGAAGTTCGCACCCCTGGGCGGGTGGTGGAGCCAGGTGATGCTGGCCCAGAAGGTGCGCATCGAAACCTCGAAAGGTCCCGTCGTCGGCATCACCTGTTCCGTGCCTCCCCACGCACTCTCCGAAGAGGAACGCAAGAAGCCCGTGGACGTCAAGGACATGCACGTCGACGTGGGGGCGGCCTCCCAGAAGGAAGCCGCCGGCAAATTCGGCATCCGACCGGGCGACACCATCACGCCCGTCTTCGACTTCGAGGTGATGAAGGGCCGGAAGATGCTCCTGGGCAAGGCGTGGGACGACCGTGTGGGGTGTGCACTCTTCATCGACGTGCTCACGCGGCTGAAACGGATCAGGCACCCGAACACCGTCTTCGGCGTCGGGACCGTCCAGGAGGAGGTGGGACTTCGCGGGGCGAGGACCTCGGCACACGTGGTCAACCCGGACGTCTGCATCGTTCTGGAGGTGGGCATTGCCGACGACGTGCCCGGATCGAAGGCCGAGGAGAAGATGGGCAAGCTGGGCGCGGGTCCGCAGATCACCGTCCTCGACCACGCCATGATCCCCAACCGTCGACTGCGCGACCTCGCCGTCGAGACGGCCCGAAGGAAGAAGATCCCCGTGCAGTTCCAGGTGCTGACCCGTGGCGCCACGGACGGCGGGGTGGTCCACATCCACCAGGCCGGCGTCCCCACGCTCTACCTCGGGGTGCCCACCCGGTATATCCACTCGCACGCGGGCATCTTCCACGCCGACGACTACGACGGCGCGGTGAAACTCCTCGTCGAACTCGTCCGCAAGCTCGACGCCAAAACGGTGAAAGCGCTGACGCCGTGAACCCCTTCGGACGGGCGGCAGTGCCCGTTTCACGTGAAGATAAAATCCTCCATCCGCAGTGCGTAGCCCCGGATGTGTGCCTTGGGGGCGTCGTCGACGATGTAGCCGACGATGTAGATCTCACCGTCCGGGAACTGCACCCACCCCGAGTAGCCGAGGTCGCTGACGGGTGAGCGGTCGAAGTCGATGGGGAGGATGCGCGTCCACGCCTCGTCACGCGTCCCGACCAGCGCACTCTCGTCGTCGGTGATCGCCGCGAAGAAGTTCTGCGTCCAGTGACCCAGCCACCCCTTCCCGCCCTGCATGAAGCGGTGCGTGATGAGGATGTGACCGTCCGAAAGGTGTCCCGCGACGGGGCGGTGACATCCGGGCAGCGGGAAGTTGATGGGCGCCGACCACGTCTCGCCGGCGTCCGACGAGATCGTCTTGTAGCAGTCCCATCCCTGGTGGCTGTTCTCGCGCATGAAGGCGACCAGGGAATCTCTGACCGCGATGATCGACGCCTCGCACAGGTTGAGTCCCTCTTTCCTGCCGACGATGACGGGTCCCGACCACGAGTCGCCCCCGTCGTCCGAATACCACAGCCGCTGGACCAGATTGCCGAGTGTCTCGTCATGATGGTGGCACGCAATCAGCCAGCGTCCCGTTTCGAGTTCGAGCAGCTTGTCGGGCACAATGCCCGCCGCGGGCGTGAGCACGGGCTCGGACCACGTCTCGCCGTCGTCATCACTGAAGAGCAGGCTGTTCTCGACGGTCCGGCGGTCGCCCTTGCCACTGTGCTTGTCCACCAGTGCCGCCAGCCGTCCGTCGCTGAGCTGCGTGATGCGCGGGCAGTCGTAGAACGTCTCCCCGCGGGTGGCTTCGGTGAGCGGACGCTTGGGCGACCAGGTCCGTCCGCGGTCGGTCGAGTCGCACACCATCATCCGCGTGTACGACCGGTCGGCGTGCGAGGTGCACTCCGCGAACACGCACACCAGCCTCCCCAAAGGCGTCAGCGCCACGTCCGGAAACGCCTCGTAAATGCCGTCGTCACGACTGACGATGAATTTCTCGATCATCGCTTCCTCCGTTGTCCCCCCTCCCTCTCAGGGAGGGGGCTGGGGGGAGGGTAGAGACATTCTGCCTGAAGGAATTCCGACCCCCTCCCTGGCCCTCCCCCTGAAAGGGGGAGTGTGGGTCTACCGAATCCACTCGAAGAACTGGAGTTCGCGGAGGTCGGCTTCGAGTCGGCGTTCCGCGTCGGCGCTCGGGGAGACCAGCGGCAGCCGGCACGGGCCGCAGTCGATGCCGATGAGTCTCATCAGGGTCTTGTGGATGCTGGGGCCCCCGTAACGGTGGATGACCTCGACGAGCGACGCGGCGCATTCCTGAAGTCTCCGGGCCTCCTCGAGGTTGCCGCCGTCGAACGCCGCCAGGAGACGCGTGTAGACGGGGGCGGCATAATTGTAGGTGGAGCCGATGGCGCCTCGGGCGCCGACTTCAAGCGCCGAGAGCAGCACCTCGTCACAACCGAACAGCATGTCGTACCGGCCGCGGTCGAATTCGACGCACTGCCGGAAATCCTCGAGGTCCTCGAAGGTGAACTTCGCACCCGTCAGCTGCGGGCACACGTCGTCGGCGATGCGCAGGAGGTCGATGACCCGGATGGCGACGCCCGTCATCGCGGGGATGTGGTAGTAGTAGACGGGCAGCTCGTCCGCGGCGTCGGCGACGTCGCGGATGCACCGTGCGACGACGTCGGCGGAGGCGGGCTTGAAGTAGCTGGGCGGACTTATGGCGATCGCGTCGGCGTGGAGCTTCTGCGCGTGGCCGGCGAGCTTCCGGGCCTCACCTAACGCGTTGTGCCCGACGTGGATGATGACGCGCAGACGTCCTCGCACCGCTTCCGCGAACGCCTCGGCCGTGTCCTCACGCTCCGCCACCGAAAGCGACAGACCCTCTCCCGTCGAGCCGCACACGAAGATGCCCGCCACCCCCCACCGCTCGAGGTGGTCGACGATCTGTCCCGCCAGGCCCAGATTCAGAGACCCGTCGACGTGCATCGGCGTCACAACCGGGGCGACGAGACCTTCGATGTGTTCCATGACCCTGCCTTTCTCCCCCCATCACCGGGGGAGGGGGAACAAGCCTACATCAGCGGATGAAAGACGTAGAAGACCACGAACAGTGCGCTGAAGACGTAGACGATGGGGCTCACTTCGCGCCCCCGCCCCGAAACCAGTTTCACGAACGCGTAGCTGATGAACCCGAACGAGATGCCCTCCGTGATGCTGAACGTGAACGCCATCATCGTGAGGGTGAGGAAGCACGGGATCGCTTCGGTCATGTCGTCCCAGGCGATGTTCTTGAGCGAGGTCATCATCAGCGCGCCGACAAGGATGAGTGCCGGGGAGACGGCAACACTGTTGATCATCTTGAAGAAGGGGTAGAAAAACATCGCCAGAACGAAGAGCCCTGCGGTGACCATGTTGGCCAGTCCCGTCCTCCCTCCCGCCGTGATACCCGAGGTGCTCTCGATGTAGCTGGTGACGGTGGAGGTGCCGAGCCCGGCGCCGGCCACGGTCGCAATCGCGTCGGAAAGGAGTGCCTGCTTGGCCCGCGGCAGTTCACCGTCCCTCATGAACCCGCCGCGCTCGGAGACCCCGATCAGCGTCCCCACCGTGTCAAAGAGATCCAGGAAGAAAAAGACGAAGATGACCGCAATGAAGTTCCGCCACATTCCCCAGTCGAGGCCCGGCAGACGGAGTTTCAGGAACGTCGGCGCGATGCTGGGAGGCACGCCGATGATGTCCTTCGCTTCCGGGGGCACCGGCGTGATGTCGAGCGCCGCCCCGAGAATCGCGGTGATGATGATGCCGACGAGGATGGCCCCACGCACCTTGATGACCATGAGGAACGTCATGATCGCGAGGCCGCCCAGGGCCAGAAGCACCGTCTTCTCGTGAAGCGATCCAAGCTTGATGAGCGTCCCCGGAGGCGGGCTCTCCACGACCAGTCTGGCCCACTCAAACCCCAGGAGCGCGATCAGGAGTCCGATGCCGGCGGCAATGGCGTTGCGCAGACCCGTGGGCACCGCACGCACGATCCGTTCCCTCAGGTCAAACACCGAGACCAGGATGAAGATCGTCCCTGAGACGGCCACCCCGCCGAGCGCGTAATACCACGGGATGCCCAGTGCGTTGACCACGTACACGAAGAAGACGTTGTGTCCCATGGCGGGGGCGAGCGCAATGGGATAGTTCGCCAGGAATCCCATGAGGAGCGTCCCGAGGGCGCTTGCAATGCACGTGGCCATCATGATGGCGCCGAAGGCGGCTTCACGCTCGTCCTCGGGGAACGCCCCCTGAAGGATCAGAGGCTGCACCACGATGATGTAGCTCATCGTCGCGAACGTCGTCAGCCCGGCGATGATTTCCGTGTGGACGTTGGTCTTGTTTTCCTTCAGCTTGAACATCATTCCCCCTCCAGAAAACGCGCACGGGCGAGGGTCCCTTCCGCCGACGTTCGAGACTATCTTGCCGCGTTGTCCGACGGACGTCAAGGCCCTAATCGGCTTCGTCATCGGTGCGGGTCGAACACCCGGCCGACGCCAGGAGCCGTCTGAAGTACCCCGGGTACGACAGCCTCCCCGACAGGATATCCAGGAACCACCGGATGCGGTCCGCGTTCCGTCGGAGCACCCAGAGGGCGATCGGCATGCAGCATCGCGGGAAGAGGAGCCACCGGGCGAGTGCCGCGTGTCTGAGGTGGGGCAGGAGCCGGCGGCGGTACGCCGCGTTGTAGTTGCGGCCCGCCTGACGGGGGGTGCCGGCCGCGAGGGCCTCGAGGACGGCGGCCGCGGCGAGACGCGAACTCTCCAGCGCGAAGCAGACGCCCTCGCCGGTGACCGGGTCGACGAGCCCGGCGGCGTCGCCCGTCAGAAGCACGTTTCCGTGACCGGGGGTTCGATCGAACTCGCCGACGGGCAGACGGTGCCCACGGACGTGCAGACGTTCCCACGCACCCGTCCGGCACGTCATCTCGACGAGCTGCTTCATGCTTCGCCGGACGGCCCCGGCGCTCTTGAGCGGCCCGGCGACGCCGATCGAGAAGCTGTCCTCCTTTGGAAAGACCCACCCGCACCCCCACGGCATGAGTCCGAAGTAGATCTCGGGCAGGTAGTGCGGGGCGTCGCGGGTCGCCGTCGGCACGAGTTCCTCGCCCGGCGCCTCACACACGAGACTGAACCCCCCGCCGTGGAGCGTTCCCCGCCTCCTGGGTCGCAGGCACCGTCGGACCACGCCGGCCACGCCGTCCGCACCGACGATGACCGCCGCACGCACCGCCTCTCCCGAAGAGAGCCGCACCTCGGACCGACCACGCGAGACGCCGGTGACCTTCGCCTCTTCCCGCACGTCACAGCCCGCGTCCGTCGCCCGCTCCAGGAAGAACGCGTCCATCTGCTCGCGTCTCACGGCGACCATGGTGTCGGCGTCGGTCACCTCGCCCACGAGATGATCCCGGCGGAAGATCCGGCAGCCGGTGCTTGTGCCGCGCGATATCCGCGCGACGGCGTCGCCGCCGAAGACGTCCGTGACGGCCCGGAGACTGCGTCCGGAGAGCAGTCCCCCGCACGGCTTCTCGCGCGGGAACCGGCGCTTCTCCAGAATGAGCACCGAGAGCCCGCCCTCGGCGAGCAGCTTCCCGGCGGCCGAACCGGCCGGTCCGCCCCCCACGATCACCACGTCGTATTCGCGCGTCGAGGTCATGCCTCTTCCCTCCGGTTGCAGACGTATTTTCCGGCACCGCGTCGGCAGGGTCAAGCCCAATCGGATTTCACTTCGAAGACGATGCAATATCTGGTAGCGTAGCGTACCTATTGAATGAGGGGGGCCATGGGATGACCGACCTCGTCACGCAACCGATCGACGCGTCGTTCTTCGCCGACCGAGACGACACCGTGCTGGCGTGGCTGGGGATGGCCGGGCTCGCCCTCAACGCCCGCGGGACCGTCCTCATGGTCGACCCGCTCCTCGTCGCGACGGAGAAGCCCGGCGGGCAATACTCGGAGACCGGTCTGCGTCTCAAGGTGCCGCTGCCCATCGAGGCGGTCGACGTCCCCCGTGCGGACGTGGTGATGGTGACACACGCCGAGGACGACCACTGCGGCACGGCCACGGCACGGGTGCTGAACGATCGTCTGCGTCCGACGTTTGTCGCTCCGCCCCCCGTCTTCGAGAGACTGAGCGACATCGGCATCGAGGACGCCCGGCGCGTCGTCGCCTGCGACTTCGAGACGCTCATCTTCGGCGACGTCGCCGTCACCGTCACCCCCGCACTTCACGACCACGACGCGACGAACCCGTGGAAGCGCGGGGACTGCGTCGGCTACCTCATCCGCACCCCCGACGGCACGATCTGGCACCCGGGCGACACCCGCCTTATCGACGAACTGCTCGATTTCGCCGACGTCGACGTGCTGCTCTGGGACGTGTCGCTCGACTGCCCCGCGCACCTCTGTCCCCCCGGCTCGGCGGCACTCGCGAAAAGCTCGGGGGCGAA
>DATKVD010000505.1:0-2877 GCA_035530235.1 Planctomycetota bacterium
CCCCAAGACCGCCCCAAGAATGACATCCTGCCCTACATCGGGCTATCCATGATCCTCCCTGACTGTCTGCCATGCAAATTGCATGCCAAACTGGCACAAAAAGGTCCTGGAGACCGGCCGCACGCTGCAAGGCCCGCCTGAATAACGTCTTCTGACGAAGTTTTTTCCGGCAATATGACGTCAGGGGGCATAGGGGGCGGTTGGGTGTGTTTAATATTTTAAACACGGTCTTCAATAGCGGCGGATTGGACTCATCGTAAGTGCCTATCCGGTCAGGACTTAGAGCCGGTCTCCCTTTGTGTTCACATAGCCCGAGACTACGTTGGAAAAACCCATCATTTCCGGGGTGACAGGACGACGCCTGAATCCGGACAATCCGGGAGTGCTGCGGAATAGACCAGCTTTCCACCCAGATGCCGATTCGGCCCCAGTGGGATTCCCTTTCCCGGCCGGCACAGCCGACCTGGAATTTCTCTCACCCTGTGACAAAAGGCCCGCCCGGGCCACAGCGATAGGTAGCGGAAGAGCGCTCGGCCTGAGGAACGGCCAAGTGCTCGCCGAGGGGGCTCCTGCACCGGTACTTCCCTTGGAGAATCGCAAGCCAGGGAGCCGCTTGATGCTGACGGCAATTCATATCCTGCTCAGTTACGCGTGCAACTACGAGTGCGACCACTGTTTCCTCTACTGCGGTCCGCACTCGAAGGGGACCTTCACGATCGGACAGGTGCGGGAGGTGCTGCGGCAGGCGGCCGACGTCGGCACGATCGACCAGATCTATTTCGAGGGCGGGGAGCCGTTCCAGTTCTATGCGGTGATGCTGGAGGGGATCCGCACCGCCCGTGAGATGGACTTCAAGGCCGGCATCGTCACCAACGCCTACTGGGCGACGTCCGTCGAGGACGCCGAGCTCTGGCTGAGGCCGTTCCGCGAACTGGGGCTTTCGAAACTGAGCATCAGCGACGATTCACTCCACCACGGCGAGGGAGAGGAGACCCCGGCGAAGAGGGCCCTCGCCGCCGCGGAAAAGCTGGGCATCGCCGCCGGGGCTCTGTGCACCGAGAAACCCGCGGTCAGGATCGGCGAGAAAGGACAACCGGAGGTGACCGGGGGCGTCATGTTTAAAGGCCGGGCGGTCGACAAACTGACCGAAGGACTGCCCCGGAGGCCCTGGCGGGAACTCACGACCTGCCCGCACGAGGACCTGGCAAACCCGTCCCGCGTCCACGTCGATGCCTACGGCAACGTCCACGTCTGCCAGGGACTGTGCATCGGGAACGTGTGGCGGACGCCACTCGCCGCGCTGTTTGAGAGTTATGACGCGAAGGCACACCCCATCTGCGGGCCGCTCGTCGCCGGCGGCCCGGCACGCCTGGCGGAAGAGTACGACGTCGAGCACGACGAGACTTACGTCGACGAATGCCACTTCTGCTATGTCGTGCGTCTGGCGCTGATCGACCGGTTCCCCGAGCACCTCACGCCGAGACAGGTCTACGGGCTGGAGTAGGCACGTTCCCGCGGCCGGTCCGCGATCCCGGCCTTACCGCCCGAAGGCGTGTGGGTCGTCGAAGAGGACCTTCATCGGCTTGTCGCCCTCCGCGGTCACCTCCGTCCAGGTCCAGTGCCAGACGCCGTGGTCGAGAAAGTAGGCCCACACCCGCACCGGCCTGGCCGCGTCGAAACCCTCGAAGGCGTCCGCGCCGACGGCGTAGGTGAGCTGCTGCTTTCCGGTCGAGTTGCACCGGACCACCCGGCAAGTGGCGTCGGTCAGGGGGATGCGCACGGTCGCCGCGAAGCAGGTGTTCCTGCCGACGCGCACGAGCGGCGAGAAATCGAGCGTGAGCCGGACGTCGGGTGCCTCCGCCGCGTGAACCGCCGCACCACGCACCGACTTCACCCGCTCCAGGGACAGCGGCCCCACGTAGAGCAACTGCTTCTCAGCCGGTTTCCCGGTGAACATGACGAACTCACTGACGTTCCCGAGTGCCACCCCCCCGGCCGTGTCCAGTGGAAACGCGATCGTGTTCTTTCCCTGCTTGAGTCCCGTGGCGAAGGTCAGGCTTCGGCCCGAGCCGTCGATGACCTTCATCGAGATCCCGCTCGGGGTGGGGGTGTCTTCAGGACAGACGAGGTCGAAGGCGAGCAGGTCGTAGGTGAGCCAGCAGGCCGGGAGTCCGGTGAGCCCGACACCGGGATAATTTCCTTCCGGCCTGAGTTCGAGCTTCAGTCCGGGACCGGTCAGACCTTCGGTCTCACCGACCGTGCCGGCGGTCCCGTCCTGTGGCCGCAATGTCCCGGTCTCTACGAAGTCGACCACGGTCAGACGGTCCGGGCCGGTGCGCGGTTCGCCGATGAGACGGAAGTCGTCGAAGTGAAGCGTGACGGCTTCCTCGGGGTTCCCCATGAAGAGATGGACCGAGCTGATCGCGTCGAGGTCGAGTCCGCGACTCTCCAGGCTGCCCTGCGACAGTGCGACAAGGGGGATCTCGATGTCGGTCCGCCGCATGGCTCCCAGCTTGAAGCCGGCGTCGAGGTTGAACCGTGTGCCGTAGTCGGTGCTTGCCGCGTCGTCGATGCGCATCGAGAGGGTCGCCTCCTTGCGCTCGGCGTTGTAGACGGAGAACCTGAGCACGTCGAAGCCGGACCAGTCCTGTTTGCCCACCGTCAGCGCCACACCCGGATAGGGGGCCTTCGAGAACTTCACACACAGCGACTTTTTGCCCTGTGACGGGTGCTCATCGGAAACGACCGCTTCCGCACCCTCTTTCGCGGTCCACCCCTGCGGGCTCCCGTCCTCGAAATCCCCCAGGCCCTTCACGTCCGCTCGGGGCTTCGACGGACCGCACCCGCTCAGAGCCGCCACCAAGAGCAGTGCACACC
>DATKVD010000506.1:0-9164 GCA_035530235.1 Planctomycetota bacterium
TTCCTCGAGATCACCGGCGACCACAACTGGGGGTTCATGACCTCCGGCAAGCGCTACACCGACGGCCTCGACCGCTTCATCGCGAAGGAACTCCAGACTGAGCGGCACTACGTGGATTAGGAGCGATAGTCAAGCGGGGCCGCGGCTGGGGATGCCGCGTGCCTTGGCGGTACAAGTGAAGGAGCCGGGCCCGAGGTATCGGGCCCGGCTCCTGTGGTTTGTCGCTGCCGACCGTGACGGCTCAGCGCATCCGACGTCGAAGCAAGATGCCCACGAGTCCCGCCAGCCCCGTGCCCACGAGCGCCAACGTGCCGGGCTCGGGAACGTGCGAGTCCGGTCGCAGGATGTGGTAGAAGTAGTGGTTCTCGGCCGTCCCGAGGGACGGGTCGAACGTCGGATCGATGTCGGGGCTCAGGAAACCCGTCTCGATGCCGTTGTCCGGGATGTTGCAGTTGTAGGCGTGGTTGATGACGCCGGCGTGGCCCCCGTTCCGGACGTAGAAGTCACCCCACACGGGCATTCGGTTGCTGTAGAACGACAACGTCCAGTCCGTTACCCCTTCGCCGGGCGGGTTGAACTTGATCGCGTACAACTTCTCCGGCATCCCCTGGTTCGCGACACCCGACAATCTCTGCGTGCCGATGCAATCGAGGACGGCGCCGGTGATGCCGGTGATGTTGGTGTTGTCGAACCCTTCCGACGCCTCGAGGCAGAGGTGACTGAAAGCGTGGTCGTCGCCGCTGAGCAGGACCCGATACTCATATTTCCATGGGAATCCCACGTAAGCGGCGTCGGTGTCGGAGACCGTCCAGGAAAAGCTGATCGTCTTGTCGTCCCACTGTCCGGCCGGGCCGCCCACCTTGAGTTCATCACCAGCGTCCTCCGGCCTGGGTGGCGTGTACTGCAGACTTCCCGTGTAGATGAGGTCCGCGTGACTCGCCGCTCCGGCGGCCAGGAAAAGCGCAAGAATCCCACTCAGAATCAGGGCCGTTCTCTGCCTGATACTTATTTCCACGTCTCACTCCTTTTTACGAGGTCCCCCAGGACTCCTGTCAGTGACTTATACCCCGTGGGAAGACAGCGTACAGTCACAAACGCAAATTCCGCGCCAAAGGCTGTACAAAGTATTGCACATCTCATCCTGGCGTCGTAACTCGTTTACCCCCAATTGGTTACCAAGTAGGGCGATTCTGTCATGTACTTCAGAAGCCGCCCAAAGAAGACCGAACGCGTCCGTTTTTCTGAACACGCGTGGGCGGTGCCTGGACACGATCTCGATACAACTCTTGGAACTGGAAGAGGTTAGGTCTCCGCCGTTCCCGCCGCCCTTTGGGTCGTAAAAACTGAACATGGCCGTCGAGTTGCCGGGACGGGGCCTGGGTGGCCGTTGCGATGGGGAGTAGACCCGTCACACCCGGGATGAGGCCGACGCGTCGGCGTGACCCGGCGCGCTGGAGGGGGTCCGGGACGGAAGGAGACGGTTTCACAACCCCGGGCAGGTTGTTTCGGGAGTGTGCCGGCGGCATCTATCCCGAGCGCAGCGAGAGAGCTTGTCTGCCGCTCTAAGCGGTCCTGCCTGAGTTTCTTAAAGTGTCTGGGCGGCGGGGCTCCTGCGTGCGCCGCCTGTTTGCCGGGTTTGGCGTGGTGGGGCGGGAGCCCCACCACGCTCGTACAGTAGAGGACTTAGGTGAAACCGCTTAGCGCCGTTTGCAGGGGCTGGCAAGCAGCGCCTGGCACACCCAGGACGGGACCGGCCGGGTTGTGAAACGGTCTCGTCGTGCTCGGGCTCAGAAATGCGTGCAGGGCCATGGGCTCCGTCGCGAGCACGTGCCGGGGGTGGTCGGGGGTCGGCATCCCGAGTGGTCGGGACGCGGTGACAGGCCGAAAATGCAATGAAGAAGAGCGTTTTCGGCTCCTCGGAGCCCCGAGGGCCCCTCGGAGTCCTGAGAGGCCGCCAGGGGGGCGCAGCCCCTAGGGAAGTGCTCCATTTCGAGGGGAATCACCCCCTGCAAAGCACTCTGAAATGGAGCACCTGGAGATGCAGGAAGCGGCATTTGTTTTTGCGGCCAAAATTTTTTCACTCGGCTTCTTCACCGGCTTCCATCCGCCGTCCGGTGCCTGTGAATCTCCTTGACCTTTCCTCCCGAGACTGCTAAAAGCTGAATAGTGTAAGTTTGTTGCAACAGCCGTCTTAGGCCCTGTCTGAGGGGCTGACAGTCTTCGGACAGAGCCCAGAGGGTCAGGGGGCGACGGGGAGCCCACATGCCGAAGCGGTTGAACATGACGGGGAAGGGGCGTGGGGGATCGCTGGGCCTTCAGACCATCCTCAGGCTCATGACCATCCTCATTGTCATCGTGGGCGTGGCTTACCTGGGTCCCATCTACTACCGGCGGATCTTCGGCGCGAAGCCTGCGCCCGCCGTCACCCCCGACAACACCACGGAAGAAGTCACCTACGACATCGACCTGAGACGGTTCCCGCTGCCGACCAGTCCCGACAACCTTCCCGTCGTGCCGTCGTCGGACGACAACGCGGCGGACGTGCGGGCGATCGTGGGGCTCGAGTCGATCCGGGATGGGGCGACGATTGAAGCGCAGCCGCTCTACTACCTGCTGCGGGAGGTCGAGACGCGTCGGCCCGCGGACAACCTGTTCATGAGACGGGCCCCCGTGGTCGCCCTGAGCGAGCTGCGTGCCGACCCGGACAAGTTCCGTCTCAAGCCCGTCATCATCCGGGGGACGATCGGTCGTGTCGAGCGGTCCTCCCTCGCCGAGAACCCGTCCGGCATCCGTGAGGTGCTCGAAGGGGAACTGGTGGTCGGTCGTGAGGGGATCTGCATGTTCATCACCTCGCGCGTCGGTCGCGTGCGCGTGGGCCAGACCGTGGAACTGCGGGGACTCTTCGTCAAGCTGGTGACCTACGGTGCCAAGGGAGGCACCCAGGAGAGTGCACCGCTGGTGGTGGCGAGTCACCCGGTCTTCGCGGGTGCGGAAGGGAAGGGTCCGGTGGGGGGGGCGTCGTGGCATGGCCTCCTCGTGGTGCTCGTGCTGCTTTTCGTCGTCTACTTCGTCATGATGTTCGTTCTGCGTCGTCGGCAGCAGGGACGGAACGCGCTGTTGGAGGCCCGTCGCAAGGCCCGGAGGCTCACCTCAGGTGCCTCGAGCCGGACGGCTCCCGATGAGCCCGAAGAGATGAGGGACCTATGAGCCGGGTGCAGGTGAATCTCGGCGAACGGTCGTACGACATCGAGATCGGCGAGGGGCAGCTGTCGCGCGTGGGCGAGGTGCTGAAGTCACTGGGCGGACGCGGACGCGTCGCCGTGGTCACCGACACCCATGTCGGGCCGCTCTACGCGAAGACGGTGACCGATTCCCTCGACGACGAGGACTTCACCCCCCGTGTCTTCACCGTTCCCGCGGGGGAGCCTTCGAAGTGCGCCGGTGAACTCGAGGAACTCTGGGACGGGTTCGTGACGTTCGACATGGACCGCGCCTCGACGGTGGTCGCCCTGGGCGGGGGCGTGGTGGGCGACCTGGCGGGCTTCGCCGCGGCGACCTACATGCGCGGCATCCGCGTCATCCAGGTCCCCACGACCCTGCTGGCCTCGGTGGACAGCTCGGTCGGCGGGAAGACCGCCATCGACCTCGAAGCCGGAAAGAACCTCGTCGGGGCGTTCCATCAGCCCGCCGCCGTCCTCATCGACCCGGCCACGCTCAGGACGCTCCCCGAACGTGAGTTGCGTGCCGGACTGGCCGAGGTCATCAAGCACGGCGTCATCCGGGACGCGGCGTTCTTCGAGTGGCTCGAGACCCGCATCGGCAAACTGCTCGAACTTGACGGCAAGCTGACGGGTGAAGCGATAAAGAGGAACTGCGAGATCAAGGCCGAGGTGGTCGCGTCGGACGAACGGGAGTCGGGTCTCCGCGCCGTCCTCAACTACGGTCACACCGTGGGACACGCCCTCGAGACGCTCGCCGGGCACGGCGGCCTCATTCACGGCGAAGCCGTCGCGACGGGCATGGTGGTGGAGAGCCGTGTGGGTGAAGCGCTCGGCATGACGGCGCCGGACGTGACCGGCCGTCAGAAGGCCCTGCTCGAACGGGCGGGACTTCCGGTCACCGTGGGGGACGTTGACACCGACGCCGTGGTGGATACCATGCGTCACGACAAGAAGACGCGCGGCGGCAGGCTGAAGCTGGTGCTTCCCGTGCGCATCGGCGAGGTGAAGGGGGTCGAGGACGTGAATCCCGAGCTGGTGGTGCGTGCCTTGGAGGACTCGCGGGGTGAATGACGAGCGTCGGCGCGCCATGGTCCGGCTCAGTCTCACGACGAACGTGGGACCCACAACATTTCAGAGGCTGATGGAGACCTTCGGCGAGCCGGAGCGCATCTTGGAGGCGAGCACCACGGAACTGACCGCCGTCGAGGGCGTCGGCACGACGACCGCCTCGCAAATTCGGTCCGTCAGCGAAGAACAAGTGGACGCGGAACTCGCCGAAGCCGAAAAGTACCATGTGCACGTCGTCGTCAGGGGGGAGGCGAACTACCCGCAAGGCCTCGGCAACATCGCGGACCCGCCCCTCGTGCTCTACGTGCGCGGGGAGCTGAAACCGGAGGACGCCTTGGCCATCGCGATGGTGGGTGCACGCCGGGCGAGTTTTTACGGGAAGAAGCAGGCCCGGAGACTGTCGGCGGGTCTGGCCGCGTACGGGTTCACGGTGGTCAGCGGACTGGCGCGGGGCATCGACACGGAATGTCACGAAGGGGCACTGGCCGCCGGGGGACGTACCATCGCGGTGCTGGGCACGGGACTGGCGGCGATCTATCCGCCGGAAAACGCGGAACTCACCATGAAGATCATCGACTCGGGGGCACTCCTCAGTGAGTTTCCCATGCGCTTCCCGGCGACGCCGGGGAATTTCCCCCGACGGAACCGCATCATCAGCGGGCTGAGTCTTGCCGTGGTCGTGGTGGAGGCGGGGGAGCGGAGCGGGGCGCTCATCACGGCCCGGCACGCCATGGAACAGAACCGTGAGGTCTTCGCCGTGCCGGGCATGGTCGATTCCCCCGGATCGCGCGGGTGTCACCGGCTGATCCGTGACGGGGCACACCTCGTCGAGAACCCGTCCGACGTCGTGGACGAACTGGGACCGCTTGCGACGCCCGCACTCACCCCCGACATGGGAGCGGTCGTCCGGCCTCAGGCACTCAAACTGAACGACCGCGAGAAGCGGATCTACAGCGAACTCGACGGTTCCCCCCGCTCGGTGGACGAACTGACCGAGAGCACGGGACTGAGCGTTTCGGAACTGAACAGTGCACTGACCATCCTCGAGATGCGTAAACTCGTGAAGCGACTCCCCGGTCAGTGCTTTGCACGGATGTGAAAGGAGCGGCAGATGACCGAAGACGTCCGGCCCAGGGCCGGCTCGATCCTCGTGGTCGACGACGACGAGTTCGTGTGCAACAGTCTCAAGTGGCTGCTTCTCGACGAGGGGTACGAGGTCGAGGTGTCCCCGGACGGCAAGACCGCACTCCAGATGCTCACCCGACGCGATTTCGACCTGGTGCTCACGGACCTGATGATGCCGGACGTGGACGGACTGGCGGTGCTGAAGCAGGTGAAACGCGCCTCGCCCGCGACCGCCGTCATCATCCTCACCGGGTACGGCACGCTTGAAGCCGCCATGTCCGCACTCAAGGACGGCGCCTACGACTTCCTCACCAAGCCGTGTGACGACGGCGAGATGAAGTACAAGATCAAGGGGGCACTGGAACAGAAGCGGCTCAGGTCGCGCGTGGCGGCACTGGAGGGTGCCGAGGCGAAACTCCGTGCGGCGGCGCAATCCCTCGACGCGGAACTCACGCGCATGACGACACTCGACGGCGAGGAACTCAAGACCGCCCTTGCCGCACTGAAACGGAAATTCGATGAACTGAGGGAGACCCTCGGACCGATCGACACGTCGACCGGGGGCAATGCCTGACGAACCGACCCGCCCGGGACGCCCCGGGCCAACCCAGGAGCATGACGCCCATGAAGAATTTCGATGAGATCTCGCGTTCGCTCGAAGCACTGCCCACCATTCCCATCGTCGTCTCACGTGTGCTCAGGGTCGTCGAGGATTCCGCCTCCTCCGCCAACGACCTCGTGGACATCATCCAGAACGACCAGGCCATCTGCTCCAAGGTGCTCCGGGTCGCCAACTCGGCCTACTACGGACTCCGTCAGCAGGTCACCACCATCGGTCACGCGGTGGTGCTGTTGGGCTTCGAGACCGTGAGGAACCTCTGTCTCGGTGTCGGCGTCTTCCGCTCCTTCCTCCCGTACGCCCAGCGGCAGGTGCTGGACATCGAGCGGTTCTGGGAACACACCATCGCGTCGGGGGTGTGTGCCCGGATGCTGTGGGAGGAGCAGGGCTGGCCCGGGGCCGACGAGGTGTTCCTGGCCGGTCTCATCCACGACATCGGTCGACTGGCGTTCCTGGCGGCGGAACCCAAGGGCTACACGGAGCTGATCCAGAAGGCCCGCAAGGACGCTGCGCCGATGGTGGAGGTGGAGCGGGAAGAGATGGGCGGCACGCACGCCGAGCTGGGGGCCCTGCTGTGTGAGCGATGGGACTTCGGACCGGGACTGGTCGAGCCCGTCCACTGGCACCACGACCCGGGCGAGAGCGGCGAGGAGTTCGCCCGGAGGGCCGCCGGCGTCGCACTTGGCAACTGCCTCTCGCACCGACGACGCATCGGCTGGGCCGTCGACGCCCTCCCTCCCGACATCCCCCAGGCCGCACTCGACCGCCTCGAACTGACGTCCGAGCAGGCCGACGCCCTGGCCGACCGTCTCGAGAACCGTCGCACCGAAATCGAAAGCTTCACCGAGGCCCTCATGTAACGCTGAGGCACGTCGATGGGTTCCTCTTCCGAATCCGACGACTCCCGCTCCGATCGTGAGCAGGAGATCACCGACCGTCTGGGAGAGGTCACCCGCGAGCGCAACCTCTACGCCAAGACGCTCGCCGAGGCCAACCGTCTCTACGAGGAGAAGGTCAAGGAACTGAACGCCCTCAGACGCGTGGGCGACTCCCTCCGCTCCGTGCCCTCCGTCAGACGTGTCTGCTGTGTCATCGTGGACACCCTCGTCGAGGAGGTGGGCGCCGAGAACTGCTCCTTGATGCTGTTGGACCGTGACGAGGGCACGCTCTCCATCAAGGCGGCCCGCGGCCGGCGTGACGCCCAGGCCCGTTATTTCGAGGGCACCGGTCCCGAGGGACGCTTCAAGCTGGGCGAGGGGGTCGCCGGCTGGGTCGCCGAGCACGCCGAGCCCGTCCTCATCACCGACACCGCCCAGGACGACCGCTTCCGTCCCGGCGAGGCCGGCGGTCTCGACATCCGCTCGCTCCTCTGCCTCCCCCTCATCGAGGGCAGCCGCGTCTGGGGCGTCCTCAACCTCTCCCACTCCGACATCAACGCCTTCACCGAGGACAACGAGCGCATCCTCCTCATCATCGCCAGTCAGGCCGGCGTCGCTCTCGCCAACATGGGTCTCTTCCGGCAGCTCCAGGAGATCAACGAGGCCCTCGAGGAGACCGTGGCCGTCCGCACCGGCGAGGTCCGCAAGACCGCCGGTCAGCTCGCCGTCATCAACCGCATCGCCAAGACCATCAACTCCGTCATCGACCCCGAGGAGGTCTTCGGCGTCATCCTCGACCAGATCCGCAGGCTCGTGGTCTTCGACCGTGCCTCCATCGCCACCCTCGACGAGAGTGCCGGCACGCTGCGGGTCCGCACGCTCGACCTCGACTCGGGCGCCCCCGCCAAATCTCACGTCGCCGCTCTCACCGATTCCATCGTCAGTCACAGTCTGCGTGACGGACACGTCGTGCGGTTCGACCCCGCCGGCGCCCGCGAGGTCTCCGACCTCATCGACACCGACGGCCTCCGCGCCGGACTCATCGTCCCCCTCATCTTTCAGGACAAGGCCAAGGGGACGCTCGTCCTCGGCGGCACCGACCCCGCCGGCTTCACCCGCGAGGACCAGGACCTCCTCGGACAGCTCTCCGAGCACATCGCCGTCGCCGTCGAAAAGTCCCGACTCTACCAGGAACTCCGGAAGATCAACGAGGAGCTGGAGGAGATCGTCGCCGACCGCACCCGCGAACTCACCGAGAGTGAGACCCGCTACCGCACGCTCTTCGAGAAATCCGCCGAGGCCATCTTCCTCATGAGCGAGACCGGACGCGTCATCAACGCCAACGACCGGTGGGTGCAGCTCACCGGCATCGACCCCGCCGACGACCGACCGCTCCGGCTCGAAGCCCCCGAGGGCGGCATCTCACTGCCGCTGGAGGAATGGACCCGCAGGGCCGCACACGCCGAGACCTTCATCCCCGAACTCTCCCTCACGCGGCCCGACGGCGCACGTCGCATCATCGAACTCCGTCTCAACCCCATCGACATCATGGGACAGCGCGCCATCCTCGGCGTCGCCCACGACATCACCCGACGAAAGGAACTCGAAGCGCAGCTCCTGCGCTCCGAAAAACTCGCCGCCATGGGCACCCTCGCGGCGTCCGTCGCACACGAGATCAACAACCCCCTCGAAGGCATCAAGAACTGTCTCAACCTGCTCAGGGGCAAGGTGGGGTCGGGCAGGTCGGAGGCGGAGCTTCTGGGGCTCGTCGAGAAGGGGTTCAGTCGCATCCGGGACATCGTCCGTCAGGTGCTGGATTTCCACCGCCCGGCGTCCACCGAGGCCGGACCCCTCGACCTCCTCTCGGTCCTCGCCGGCATCATCGGTCTCTTCCGCAACGACTTCAAGAACCGCAACATCACCCTCACCCTCGACGTCCCCTCGAAGCTCCCTCCGGTCAACGGCAACCAGAGCCGCCTCGAACAGGTCTTCACCAACATCATCCTCAACGCCGAGGACGCCATGCCCGAAGGCGGCGAGTTCACCGTCACCGCCTCCCACGCCGACGATGAGGTGAGCGTCCGCTTCACCGACACCGGTCAGGGCATCTCACCCGACGACCTCAAGAACGTCTTCGAGCCGTTCTTCACCCGCAAACGCTCCGGCAAGGGCACCGGTCTCGGCCTCTGGATCAGTCACTCCGTCATCCAGGAACACCACGGCCGCCTCGACGTCCAGAGCCAGCCCGGCCAT
>DATKVD010000507.1:0-2344 GCA_035530235.1 Planctomycetota bacterium
CAAGTTCCGAACCCCCGGCGTCCCCTTCCACCCGAAGGAGAAGAACTGGGTGGGATACGTCGTCACGCTCGCGAACGGGACGACGGTCTATCACGCCGGGGATACCGATTTCACGCCCGAGATGAAGACGGTGAAGACGGACGTGGCGCTCCTGCCGGTGAGCGGGAAGTACGTGATGACGGCGGCGGAAGCCGTGGAGGCGGCCAACGCGATCAGCCCCAAGGTGGCCATCCCCATGCACTACGGCGCCGGGGTGGTGGGCACCGAGGCGGACGCCCAGGCACTGAAGAAGGGGTTCAAAGGGGAGACGTGGATTCTGAAGCTGGAGAGGTAGCGCCCGCGACGAAAAGACCCCTCCTCCGCCCGTTTGTCTCGGCAGGCGAGGCTACGTCCTGCGTCTGCGGCACAGGAGCACGCCCACACCGCCCAGGCTCAGCAGCACCATCGTGGCGGGCTCAGGGATCGCGCCGTTGACGCGAAATCCGAGGTCGCCGCCGAAGTTATACTGGCCAGACTCCTCCAGCTTGATGACCGCGCGACCGCCCGGATAGAGGTCCGTCCCGCTTACCCACTTGCCGTACCACCGATACGCGTCGTCGGTCATGTTGTCCGTCTTGATGACGACGGCATACATGGTTCCCACGCTGAGGTCCGCCGGTGACAGGGGGATGTTGGTCCAGTCACTGGTGCCGGCGATCCCGCTGTTGTCGTGGGCAATGCTCCCCTGGGCGATGATGGTGTTCGTCGGCAGAATGCCGTTGGCCCCGGAATCGTACGTTGTGCGGAGCTGGACCCTCAGGGGCAGGTTGTCGGGATTGTTTTCGACGTTGCTGACCAGAGCAAGGTCAACGGAATACGCCGTCCCGGTCGCGGCGGCCGTGAAGGTTTGGGCCATCCATTGCGCGCCGTCGTAGAGCACTGACGGAGACCACGAACCCGAGGAGCTGAAGACGTCGAACTCGGCTATAATCTCGTCGGCCGACGCACGCCCACCGCAGACGAGTACCCATCCTACCATGACCACCGCCAGCACCGCAACGTACCACTTCTCGCACATACCGTCTCCTCTCAAAACGCAAGACCAATCATATCGTTCACTCCCCGGTCCGCATGACGCCGCAGCGCATCCGGGGACCTCGGTACAGACCCGAGGACCCTTGCCCTGCCTCGACGCGGGTCCCCTTGACTGCGCACAGACTCCGAATGGCAGCACGGTACCCCCTGCAAACTCCGTGCCAAGGCGCACGAGAATCAGGCCCGGGTCTTAGGGGCCAAACATAACCTTAGTCGTGCCAACGGGTTACGTCGCAAGAAGATTCGGCCCTGAGCGTGGCCCGCCGGGCAGACAGGGCCGCCGACGTTCGGTTTTCCGGACACCGACGCCCGTTCGGGGCCCGCCGACGCGCCCTAAGGGACTGGGCACAAAGCACTTACGTCGATGTCTGGCGTGGGGACGCTCGTGTTTAATATTTTCAACAGGCCTCGGGTGGCAGCCAGACTCGGGCGGCGCCTGTGCTTCGTAACAGGGCGGCCCGCCAACGAGAGAGCCGCTTCGGACGGTGATCGGGACGAAGCCTGGCTGCCCGCGGCGGCAAACTTCAGAAGACAGTGGACGCGCCGGGGAAGGCCCCATACACTCCCGAAAACTCAGGATCGGTCTCGCCGGGCGGTTTGCCGCAAGAGGGGCACGCGAGGCGGCCACTAATAGGGGGACAGTCGGGCCGGCGCGGCGTCGCGCTGAAGACCCCGACATCACGCACAAAGGGGAAACGGATATGTCGCGCAAGGGAAAGTCCAGTCGTCGGTCTTTTTGTGTCGCCGCCGCGGGGCTGGTGTGGGTACTCACGCTGGTGCTGACCGCACAGCGTGAGGCGGCGGGGGCGTCTCTGGAGCTGCAGCTGAACGGGGCGGCCGACGGTGCGGCGTCGTTTCCGGTGCGCACCGGCGTCCCCATCGACCCGGGCGAACTCACCGATGGTGAGAACGTCCGGCTGATGGTCGACGGCGCCGAGGCCGAGCTTCAGACGGAAGTTCTCGCCCGCTACAACGACCGGAGCGTCAAGTGGCTGCTCCTCGATTTCCGTGCGACGCCGGGCGCGAAGACCGTCCTCGAGTTCGGAAAGGACGTCCGACGGAAACCGGTCGCACGAAGCATCCGCGTCGCCGAGGACGACGCTAGCGTCACCGTCGACACCGGCAGGCTCAGGGCCGTCATCCGAAAGGACGGGACCGGATTCCCGGACGAACTCTCCCTGGACATGAACGGGGACGGGAAGTACTCGGACGACGAGCGGCTGCGCACCGCCGGGGGCACCCGTGCGAACCACATGGATTTCGTCCACAC
>DATKVD010000508.1:0-3028 GCA_035530235.1 Planctomycetota bacterium
AGACCTTGCGTGAGAAGACGATGTACGTGCTGGGCGTGGCGCTGGCGGCGACGGTGCTGCCGCTGATTACGGGCATCGAGACGGCGCTGGTGTTCAACGGGGCGTTCCACGCGGCGTGGGTGCTGGTGCTCTACTACCTGGCGGCGGGGTCCATCCGCTGGGTCGCCGGGAGACGACGTTCCGCCGTCACGGCGGCCGCCCTGGTGCTCGTCGCCGTGACGACGCTGGGCTTGTGCGCACCCGCAGCCCACGCACAGCAGAAGGACACCCCGTACGTCGTCCAGATCGTCGAGCCGGGACCGCCGGTCGAGGTGCCCAAGGACGCGATCATCCTGCCCTACGACCCGGACCGGCCGCGCGGCGTGCCCGGGGCGGCCGGGCCGGGGCAGGCCGACAAGCTGCTCCTTCCCTACAGTGAGTTCGTGCACCTCTGGAACCTCGCCTATCCCGAGCGGAAGATCGAGACCGAGGTGCTGCCGGCCCCGTACGCACTCTCGGGTGCGGCGTTCCGTGCACGGCTCGAGGGCAGCGACTTCCTGCTCATCGAGGGACACGTCGACATCGACGTCTACACGGCGAAGTACGCCTCGGTGCCGCTGCCCATGGACGGGGGGGTGCTGGCGAAGGCCGAGCTCGACGGTCGCCCGGCACGACTGAGCGTCGTCACGCTCGGCGGACAGACACGCCAGACGATGCAGCAGAACGAGCAGGCCCAACAGCAGGGCCCCCCGAAGACGATCGGGGGTCCCACCGAACGCTCGTTCATCGTGCTTCACGTGACGGGGAAGGGGAAGCACCGTCTGGAGCTTTCGGTCCGGATGAAACTGGAACGACAGGGGGGCTGGCGGCTCGCCGCCGGACGACTGCCCGCCGCCGCCGCCACCGCGCTCACCCTCGAGGTACCCGACGCACGCTCGGAACTCCGCCTGGGCGGCATCGCCGACCGACAGACCTACGAAACCTCCTCACCCAACCAGCTGGTCGAGACCGCACTGAGCGTGGGCGGCGAGGTCTCCCTCCGCTGGCGTCCGAAGGTGCTCGAGGGAGAGACGGATAAGACCCTCACCTGCGAATCCGACGCACGCTTCGACATCCAGGAAGACTGGCTGCGACTCGAGTGGTCACTGTCCCTCACCTTCCGTCGGGGTGAGCGGGAGTTCTTCACCGTCGACCTCCCCGACGGCTACCTCGTCGAGAAGGTGACGGGCACGAACGTGCGGGGATGGGAAGTGAAGCGTTCCGATGGGGGACAGCGACTGGAGGTGGCCCTGCTGAAGAAGGCGAAGGGAGAGGAGACGTTCTCGGTGCACCTGTGGCTGCCGCGGCCGCCCGCCGCCGCCACGTTCACGGACTTCGACGTCCCGGTGGTCGCCGTCACGGGGGCCATCCGTCACAGTGGACAGGTGACCATCCGTCGGAGTTCGCTCCTCGAGGTACGGACCACGGGCACGCGGGGCGTGACACGCACCGACCTGCCGTCGGCGCCCAAGTCGTTCCAGCCGGGCGTCGGCGACGAGAGCCCGCTGACCTTGAAGCCCTACCAGGCCTTCAAGTTCGTGAGGACACCGTTCACGGTGAGTCTGTCGGCGGCGCCGGTGAGTCTCAAGGCGTCGGCCGTGGTGCAGACGTTCCTCAAGGTCGCACAGATCGAACGGGCCATGGAGAGTCGCGTCATCGTGACCGCCCGTGATCGCAAGCTCTACCGCGTGCGTGTCATGGTGCCGGGCGACCTCCGCATCGAGCACGTGCTCGTGGACGGGGTGCTCGCCCCCGACGAGTACGAGTGGGCACTCACCGACGAGGCCCGCGGCAAGGTGCTGACGCTTTACCTGAACCGGGGCGTGGAGGGCACGGTGCCCGTGCTGGTCCGGGGGACACTGGGCCGGGAGGAGGAAATCCGGTCGATGGACCTCCCGAGACTCGAAGTGCTGGACGTGGAAGAGCAGCAGGGCGACGTGGCCGTGCAGGTGGATCCGGCGTACGACGTGCGTGCGGACGCACTGCGCAACATCGAGACCGTGCTGCCCGAACGCGTCTACGGGTGGCTCACCGCCCCTCAGAAGCCGCTCATGCGTCTGGCTCTCCACTACAAGCGTCCCGATTACGCCGGACGGCTGCTGCTCACCGAGCGAAAGCCCGACGTCACCTGTCGCACACTCACCAACGTCCGTGTCACCGACCGGGCACTCACCGAAACCATCCTCCTCGATTTCACCATCCACAAGGGAGGCATCCGTGAGGTGGCGTTCCTGCTGCCCGAACGGATGAAGGACGCCCGCTTCAAGGTGAGACTCCTCAGACAGAAGCACGTCGAGGCGGTGAAGCTGGGCGAGGAGAACGCCGTCCGCGTGCGACTGGAACTCCAGGACGCCCTCATGGACGACCTCCGGGTCGTCGTCGAGAACGACCGGCTGCTCACCGAGGGCACACACACCGTCCCCATCCCCACCGTGGAGACCGGCCGGACCCTGAACCGGTACGCGGCTCTCGAACTGATGAGCACCGTCCGGGATGAAGTGATCATCGAGCCCGACGACAGCTTCGAGGAACTCGGCCGACAGCAGAAGGCGTGGGACATGGTCCGGGAGGCACTCCGTCGCGGCATCACCCGGGCCTACACCGTCAAGGAGGACGCCATCGCCCCCAGGCTCAGCTTCCGCACCAAGGAGCGGAAGCTCGTCGAGACCCCCGACGCACGCATCGGCCTGGCCCACACGGTGGTGGTGCTCGACACCAACGGGGCCTACCGCGCCCAGCTCGTCTACACCATGAACAACGCCATCGAGCAGTTCCTCCACCTGGCGCTGCCCGAGGGGGCGACCCTGTGGACCGCCCGGGTGGACGGCAAGCTCGTCAAGCCGACGTGCGACCCCGCCGACACCCGACCCAACCAGGTCCGCATCCCCCTGGTGAAGACCACCGAGGGCGACCAGGATTACGAGGTGGTGCTGAAGTACGGCGGCAAGCTGTCGCCGCTGCGGGGACTCAGACGCGTCACGGCGCCTCTCGTGCAGACCGTCAACATCCG
>DATKVD010000509.1:0-2900 GCA_035530235.1 Planctomycetota bacterium
TACCCTTTGCGGGTTTCGAGTTGCCGCAGAACCAGCTCTTGCCGCCGTTCGAGGTGATGAAGATCTCGCCGTTATTGGTGTAGAACCCCCACTCGGGGTGTGCCGGGTTGGTGGCGAAGGAGTTGGCCCCGCCGCCCCATCCCCAGTTGAAATCGAGCGCGAGCCACGAGGGCTGGACGTTGTCGGTTCCCTTGTCGCGACTGTCCCACCAGAAAGTCGCCTTCCAGGTCTTCCCGCCGTCCGTGGTGCGGTAGACCGTGCGGAAATACGGGGGGAGGTACCCGGTCCCGAGCGAGGTGACCCAGACGACGTTGGGATCGTTCTGCGCCATGGCGAGGTGGACGTACTGGTCGACGTCGCGCGAGCCGTAGAGCTGCTTGCCGATGGTCGTGTTGAGGCCCTCCCCCATCGCGCTTTCCCAGCCGCCGGTGCCTCCGCGGTAGACGCCGCCGACGAATTTGCCGTCGACCACCTTCGAGGGGATGGTGCAGTAGAACACCGCCTCGTGGGTGTTCGGGACGGTCGCACCCGTGAAATCGACGATGCCGGTCCAGGGAAGTCCCTCGTATTCCTGCTGCCGCCAGGACTTCCCGTTGGTGGTGTAGTAGAGGTGTGTGGGAGTGGCCGCCCACAGGAATTCGGGATACTCCGTGCGCATATTGGGCGGCACGGGGCTGCTCGCGAACCCGACCGCGCCGCCCTCGATCGCGTCGATCTTGCGCCAGGACCTTCCGTGCCCGACGGTCGAGATATAGGTCGACGACGCGGTGGCCGCCAGCATCACGCCGTTACCCATTGGCGAGACGTGGAACTCCGTGACCGTCTCGGCGCCCCACGGCTCGTTCTCGCTCACGCGCGTCCACGTCTTCCCCTTGTCACGGGAGACGTGCAGGCGGTTTCGGCCGAACATGTAGACGACGTTCGCATCCGTCGGGTGGAACGCGGCCTTGCACCGGTGCGCCGAGCGGATGTACTTGCAGTGGATCATCTCCCACGATTTGCCGCCGTCGGTGGAGCGGTAGACCCCGCTCATGTCGCACTGGACGAAGAGGAGGTTCGGGTCGTGGGGCGAGCCGATGGCGTTGAAGATCGCGCCGCCGCCCCCGGGACCGAGGTTGACGAACCGCCCAGGCTCCTCGGCCTGCGCTCGGACGCCGGACAGCACGCAGATAACGACCATCAGCGCCACCGACAGGGATCTCATCTCTCTTCCTCCCTTTGTGGGTTGTCCGCAACGGGCATGCAATAGGGATAGGCGTTTTTCCAGTCGTAGGCGGCCCATTGCCAGCGTCGGCCGAGGGCGTCCGGGTCTCCCTGGAAGATCAGGAGTCTTCCGCGGACGGAGATGGCGTCGCATGTCTTGTCGGTGGATCCGGGGATGCCGAATCGGGGGTTCTGGTTCTCCGATTTCTCCCAGAAGAGTGCCGCGGTCCACTTCCCGTCGGGTGATTTCAGCACCTGTGCGGGCACCCCCGCGGGGGACTCCGCCGTCTGCCACCGGCCGGCCGCAAGCCGGGCGGCCGCCCGGGCCGTCTCGGCTTTCCAGCCGTCCGAAGCGAAGGAGACGACGAGGTCCAGCGCGTCGTCGTGCGGGTGTGCCCACATCCGCCACGACGGGCCGCTTCTCACGAACGTGCCCCAGTAGGTCGACTTCCACGTCGGTGCCGGTGTTTCCCGGTGCACGCCGACGGCGTCGGCGACGTCGAGGACGAGTTCGAGCTCGGGCACCCCTGCCGCCGTCGGCTTCAGCCGAAGCGTTCCCGCCGCGTCGGGAACCGCCTCGAACGTGTTCGCCCCGAAGGCGTCCGCGTAGTCGCGACGGAAGGCCTCGAGGAGCTTCCGTGGGTCGTTGGGCATGACGTAAATCATCGTGCGGAACGCGATCCGCCCGGCGTCACGGTCGAGGTGTTTCTGCACGTCGGGGACGTAGTGCGTACAGGGCATCCAGAGCTGACCGATGGTCAAGTTGTGCCGGTTGCCGATGGCGCAGAGCCACTTCCCGTCGTGGGAGGTGACCGTCATGATCCCGTAGAGCGCCCGCATCCCCGGGGCCGCCGTGTGTCCCCAGATGCTCCCGTGGTGGCTCTGGTCGATCGGGACGTACAGCTGGGTGACCGGGGGGTTGTTCTGTTTCGCGTCGGGTTTGAAGTTGGTGAGAAGCGCGCGCGGCATGTCGTGGCACCCCAGAGGCCCGCGCATCGTGTAGATGAAGCATCGTCTGCCGAACTCCACGAGGTCCGGCCGCCACGTGAACGCGTCCGCACGACGGAACTGCAGACACGGACCCACGTAGGCAACCTTCCGGAGCTGCTCCAGCGGGCCCTGAATCAGCACGTCCATCGCGACGCGCTCGTCGTCCGGCGTGGTGAACGTTGTGGTGCAGGTCATCTCCCCGCTCTTGTAGCTGAAGACGACCGAGCCGTCGGGGTCCTTCTTCGCCTCGCCGAGCTGGAAGGGCCCGGTCTCGTAGCACTGCATCTCGGCGGCGAAGCCGAGCGCTGCGTGACGGATCTCGAGCCGGGGCCTGTTCTGCCTGCCCTCCTCGTCGCGGGGCAGCGGCCGGAAGTCGAGCTGGATGACCGGACGTTTCGGAGCGACGGCGTCCTGGGCGTGCGTCCCGGAAGCCAGAGCGAGGGTCATCAGTACAGCCGCGCAGGCCGCGCCACGGGGTTTCCCGCCCTTCACGTTGTTCCTCCTTCCGTCCTGATGTCCTACTCGGTTTCGACGACCAGCCGCGGACGCATGTCCCCACGGCCCTTCTCGCCCCGGACCCCTGCGCCTTCCTACTCGCATTCGATTTCGAGTCGGAAGCCCTTCATCGCGAAGCGGACGTAGCCGCCGGTCATCTCGAGCTTGACGCCGTGGTTGGGTGACTTGCCCGACACCCAGGCGTTAACGAG
>DATKVD010000510.1:0-3345 GCA_035530235.1 Planctomycetota bacterium
TGATCATGCGTCGGCGGAGGATGTCGTCGACGTACTTTTTGCCGTCGATGACGGGCTCCCAGAGGACGATCGCGGGGGGCGTCTGGGCGTGTGCCGCATGAATGAGTGCGAGCGTCGCTCCGAGGCGAAGTCCCACCACGACCGGCGGGGCCTCCGCACGCGCTTCCGCCTGCACGCACGCCGACGCGATGTCCAGGCGCCACGGGTCGAGCCGGGCGGTGTCCGTATCGCCCGTAGAGTCTCCCGAGCCCGACAGGTCGAAGCGCAGCGTCGCCACGTCCCGGCGGGCGAGTTCACGCGCCAGGTTCACCAGCACCCGGTGGGAGAACTTCTTCTCCTCGGCGAACGGGTGGACGACGACCACGGCGGCGCGCGCCCGGCCGGACGCCGGCGGGTGATACACACCCACCAGCTCACCCGCAAACGACCGCCACCGGACCAAGTCTTCCGTGGGTGTCATGCGTGGTCTCGCACAGATAGGAGGTCAGACATTCCTGTCTGACACGTCTTCATGACCCCGATGTGTCGGGGTCCTCCTTCGGTCTATTCAGAGCAGGACCTCCGCCCGCTTTCTGAGGATCGTCTCCTGTCCCGACGAGTCGGGACCCGGGCGAGTCGCCTGCGGCGCCTCGACCGGGCCACCCGTCCGGAAGTCTTTCGGGCTTGGGTGGCCCGGCCCCCGGCTTTGCCGGGGTCCGGGCCCCGCGTCAGCGGGGCAAGAGGCCGGTCATTGCTCGCTGGCCCTCCCGTCCCGACGGTGTCGGGGAAAGGGTGTCATGCTGAGCCCCGATTCAGCGGGGCGAAGCATCTGGCCCCACAGCAGGAGGAACGCCGATCCTGGCTCAATGCGGTGGATTTCCCGGGAAGTGCCGCCAGATTCTTCGTCGCTTCACTCCTCAGAATGACATCCCTTGCACGCTGGACTCCTCAGGTTGTTAACGTTCCCCTGGGGGGAGGGGACTGTGCAGCAGAGCCCTCTTGGGACTTGGGGGGATGATAGCAGAGGGGCTAGCGGTTTTCCAGCTTCTTGCGGACGACCTCGGCGATGTGCCGCAGCGTGTCGAACTGCGTCGGGTCGAAATCGTCGTCCTCGAAGGAGATGTCGAAGGTGGCCTCGGTGCCCACCACCAGTTCCGACACCTGGACGGAATCGATGCCGTAGGCTTCCATGAGGTCGGCGTCGAGGTCGATCGCTTCAGGCGCAATCTTGAGGAAGAGCCGCTCGACCATCATCTCACGGAGGGCGTCTTCAATCGATTTTTCCACTTAACTCTGCTCCCGGTCTGCCGGTTTCCTTCTTGCGAAACGTCCGATGGGCTTCCAGTGAATCTCGTCGTCGGGCGGCCCGTTCTCCGTCTCGAACATGTGCCGCCAGCGCGCCTTGAACAGCATCCCGTGCTTGATGACGATGTACCGGTTGTTGAAATCGTCCGATGCGGCGGTGGTCGCACTCTCGTCGTGCAGCATCGTGACCGCGGGCTCGTAGACGACGGTGTATCCTTTCGAGCGTGCGCGGTAGCAGTAGTCCACGTCCTCGAACTGCACCGGGTTGAACGCCTCGTCGAGGGTGCCGATCTCGTCGACGAGCGAGCGCCTGAGCATCATGCACGCGGAGATGCCGAACTGGAGCTCGCGCCGCTCGTTGAAGCGTGGGTCGTCCGCCGGCTCGCCCCGGCCCATGAACTGCACCCGACCCGTGGGCGAGACCGCCCCGCCCGCGAACTGGATCATCGACGGGTCGTCGGCGAACACCAGCTTCGGCACCACCATCCCGATCTTCGCGTCCGAATCGAGCGTCGCGCGGAGCTTCGACAGCCACCGGACGTCGCCCACCACCATGTCGTTATCCAGGAACACGAGGGGGTCGCCGGTGGTCGCGTCGATGCCCTGGTTGCGACCGGTGCTCGCCCCGGCGTTCCGCTCGTTCACGAGGAGCCGCATCTCCCGGCCCGCCTCGGTATACTTATCGGCCATTTCGTGCAGAAGGTCCACCGTATCATCGGTCGATCCGTTATCGACGACCAGAAGCTCCCAGTCGGCGTCGGCGGAGGTGAGCAGGCTCTCCAGACACCGCCGGGTGCACCCCGACTTGTTGTGCGTGAGGACGATGATGGAAAACATCTTGCTGGTGTCCTTTCAGGTGGCCCGGGCCACCCATACCCGAGGGCGACCTATCTTGGGTGGCCCGGCCGCCCCGGCTTCTCGGGGCGTCCGGGCCCCGCGTCAGCGGGGCAAGAGGTCTCTCGTTGCCCGCTTCTTTTCTTCTGCTGACAGGTCGGGGCTGCCTCTTGTCCCGACGGTGTCGGGACCCGGGCTCCGACTGCGTCGGAGACCGGGCCACCCGTCCGGGAGTCTCGTCTCGTCGGGAGGCCGGGCCCCCCCTGCCCGTGGGTCTCGTCTCGTTGGGTGGCCCGGCCCCCGGGTTTCCGGGGTCCGGGCCCCGCGTCAGCGGGGCAAGAGGCGGATCATTCCGGCAGCCCAACCGGAATGTCGGCTGGCACGCCTTCCTCGTAGAACCGTGCCGAACTGTGCTCCCACTGCGCGGTGGACTCAACCAGGCCGGCGCGCACCGGGTTCGTGTGCATGTAGCGGAGCTTCTCCAGGGCCTTGTGTTTCGAAATAACGTTGAATCCGTAGTATCGAGCCTGCCACACCGGCTCACGGGAGTCGATGTGTCCCGCATATTGCCGCAGTATCGTTCGAAAGAGCCTCTTGATTGCCCGTGAACTCTGTGCCTTCCACTGTCTCATGAATTCACTGACCTGTCCCGGTTCCGGAAACCAAACAAGTGCGTGGACGTGGTCCGGCATGACGACAAAGCCGAGACATCGGCCCTGGCGTCGTGCGAGCTGCGTTCCCAAAACGTCCAACACGATCTGCTTGGCCTCATCACGGTCCAAAAGCCGGCGGCGCTTGTAGCAGGAGAAGGTCACGAAATGCGCGTGACCGTTCTCATCGTAGATGCGCCGCTCGGGCATTTGCTATCCTCCTTCCCGAGGTAGTACCTCTTGTCCCGACGAGTCGGGACCCGGGCTCCGACTGCGTCGGAGACCGGGCCACCCGTCCGGAAGTCTCTCCATCTTGGGTGGCCCGGCCGCCCCGGTTTCTCGGGGCGTCCGGGCCCCGCGTCAGCGGGGCAAGAGGGCGGTCATTGCCTGGTCACCCTCTTGTCCCGACGGAGTCGGGACCCGGGCTCCGACTGCGTCGGAGACCGGGCCACCCATCGTTTGCCCTCCGCCCCTACCCGCACAGCTCACGGGCGGTCCGGACAATGTCGTCGCGTGAGGGAAGCGCGGCCTGCTCCAGAGCCGCGGCGCAGGGCACGGGGATGTCGGGCATGGTGAG
>DATKVD010000511.1:0-13254 GCA_035530235.1 Planctomycetota bacterium
AACCGCATCGCCCGGGTTGAGGTCGCGTACCGGCAGACAGGCGAGACAACCTGGAAGGCCGGGCCGAATCTCTTCCGTGTCGCCAAGGGCGACACCACGCAGGCGCACCGTCAGCGTCCCGGTCAACGCGCCCGCGATGCGGAACTCGACCCGCCGAACGACTGCTGGATCTTCGCCGGAAGTCTCCTGCTGCTCCAGCCCGACACCGCTTACGAGATCCGTCTGCGACTCATCGACCCGGACGGCGGCGACAGCGAAGCGATGCTCAAGAGCCGGACCATCGGCGAGCCGGTGGCCCCCAAGCCCCTGCGGACGCTGCACGTCGTTCCGGGCACAGGGGGCGGCCTCGGCACGGAAGACGACCCCTACAGGGGATTTGCAACCGCAGAGACCGTGTCGAAACCGGGAGATCTTGTCCTCGTTCACAAAGGGATCTACAACGAGACGCTGCACGTGAGCGAGCGCGGCGAACCCGGCAAGCCCATCATCTGGCGCGCGGCATCCCGCGGCGACGTGATCATCGACGGACAGGACCGGCTGCGGTTCGGCATCCAGGCGTGGCTGGTTCACGACGTGTGGTTCGAGGGGTTCACCATCCGCAACGTCGTCGTCGGCATCTCGGCCAACGACTCGCACCACATGGTCATCCGACGCTGTCACATCCTGCCGAGCCTGTACGGCATCTGCTTCAACGGCAACGCGACGGGAAAGGTGAGCCACTTCTTCGTCTCCGACAACCTCATCGAGGGGCCGTGCAAGTGGCCCCGGACCCGGGGCATTGAAAACCCCGGCGGACTGTACATGACCGGACGGGGACACGTCGTGTGCTACAACCGCGTGCATCACTTCGCCGACGGGATCGACACCTACAACTCGAAAATCTGCGCGGCCATCGACGTCCACAACAACGACATCTCCGAGTGCACCGACGACGGGGCCGAGATGGATTTCTCCGAGCGCAACACCCGCAATTTCCTGAACCGCTACACCAACGTTTTCCAGGGCATCAGCGAGCAGCCCATCATGGGCGGCCCGACCTATATCTTCCGCAACGTGCTCTACAACGTGGGCATGGAGCCGTTCAAGCTCCACCACAACGGCACGCCCAAGCACACGCTTGACTGGGCGCCCTCCGGGGCGATCCTCTTCCACAACACCGTCGTCCGCAAGGGCATGTCCTGGCTGGTGTGGACGCCCGCAACGATCTACAACTGCGTCTCGCGCAACAACCTCTTCGTCGGCACCGAGGGGGAATACGCCGCCGACCTCTCCTGCCCGGCGGTCGACTGCGATTTCGACTACGACGGTTTCGCGGGCATGACCGGGCGACACCCGAACTCACCCGCCTACGAGGCCCCGAAAAAACCCGAGGCCGACCCGACCCCGCCGGCGGCCGGACCGTTCCGCCGCTTCCTGCACTGGAACGGGGTCAAGTACGACACCCTCGCCGACGTGAAGAAGAATGCGCCGGCCGAACGACACGCGGTGCAGCTCGACAGCACCTCGGTCTTCGCCTCCGGGCTTCTGCCCCCGAAAGACCATCAAGCCCTGTTCGGCAACACCGACCAGGATTTCCGGCTGAGCCCGGCCTGCGCGGCCGTCGACGCCGGCGTCCACCTGCCCGGGATGAACGACGGTTTCCAGGGCAAGGCGCCCGACCTCGGTGCGTACGAACTGGGTCAGGAGCTGCCGCACTACGGCCCCCGGCCGGAGTAGCCGGGCGCAGTGGCGCCGGGACTGCCCCCTGTGACAACAGTCCCGACGTCGGCCGGACTTGAAGAAAGGAACTCGACATGAGAACGGCAAAGCACTTTGTTGTGACCGTGGCCGCAGTGATGCTCATCGCCGGCACCGCCCTGGCACAGGTCTGCAACCTCAAAGTCGTCACAGACGCCTCACCCGACTACACCGACATGGACAGCCTGATCCACTCCATCACCTCGAAATGGCCCACGCCTGCGGAGAAGGTCTGGGCGGTCTTCTACTGGCACCACATCAACCGCCGACAGATGAGCCCGATGTACGTGCACGGCATGGAGTTGGCCGATCCGATCCGCCAGTGGAACGACTACGGCTACACGATGTGCAGCACGGTCACGGGCATCAACTGCTCGGTCTTCGGCGCGATGGGCTACCCCGTGCGCCACTGGGAGATCCAGAGCCACACGGTCCCTGAGGTCTTCTATGACGGACGCTGGCACATGATTGACAGCTCGATGTCCGCGCTCTACACGCTCTGCGACGGGAAGACCATCGCGGGCACCGAGGACATCGGCAAGACGCAGGGGTGCACGGCGTCGGGGGGCAAGGAGGAGTTCGGACACATCGCGCAGTATCACTGCCTCAACGGCACCGGAGTCAAGGGACTCCTCACGGGGGCCGACTGCAACCGCGAGCTTTACCAGGAGGCGCTCTGCTTCAACCCCAACAAGATCCACAACTGCAACGACCTCTGGTGGGACCGCGGGCACCGGTACATCCTCAACCTCCGGGAGGGCGAGGTCTACACGCGCACCTATCACCGACTCGGGGATGACGTCGCGTACTACACCCCTAACCCGCACCGGAAGAATGCCGACCCGGACTACCGGCCGGACTACAAGATCCGCGGCAACGGTGTGCGCACCTTCACGCCGGAGCTGACGGCGGCGGGGCTGCTGAAGACAGTGCACACAACGACCGGCACGACAGCGGCGCCTGGCCTCGGCGTGTACCCGCTGGTGCCGGGCCAGCCCGGCGAGGTCGTCTTCAAGGTCGAAGGCGCCAACGTCATCACGTCGATGACGATCCTCGCGGACGTCTTCCGCAAGACCGCCGCGGATTCCGCGCGCATCCTCATCGCCCCCGCCGCGACGCCTCAGCCCGACCGCTTCACCGAGGTCTGGAAGAGCGACGCCACGGGCGACCAGCACACCGAGGTCACACTCACCGACAAAGTCAACGGCGGCTACGAGTTCCTCGTGAAGGTGGAACTGACGGGGAAACCCGCCCCGACCGACGCTCGGCTCAAGCACATCTCGTTCAAGACGATCACGCAGGTCAACGCGAAGGCGCTCCCGAGGCTGAACATCGGAAGAAACACGATCTATGTCGGCCGGGGCGACCCGACCGAGTCGGTCGTTCTCTGGCCCGAGCTGCAGGACGGACGCTACAAGTCCTGCCTCGTCGAGGAGCGGAACGTCGTCTCCGAGAAGGAGCATCCGCAGGTCTGCGCCGTGCTGCACCCGGCCAAGCCCAACGAGGACGCGTGGGTCACGTTCCGGCTCGACGCCCCGCGCGACATCGTGCGGCTCACCTACGGCGGGCGGCTGTGGAACAAAGCGTCGGGGTCGCAGATCGACTTCCTGCACTCGTTCGACGGCGGCAAGACGTGGACGAAGAGCTATACGCTCGGTCCCAGCGACTTCTCCGGGGTGCCGGACGCCCCGAACCGCGACCCGAAGCAGCGGCCGTTCGACGTCATCCACTACGAGACGGTGTCGCAGGTGCCGCCCGGGATGAAGTCGGTGCTCTTCCGCTACGCGATGCGCGGACGCGACGCGTCGGCGAAGGGCTGCGGGCTTGTCGCCGTGCGCATGGAGGCCAACTACCGTCCCGCGGACCCGACATTCAAGCCGATCGAGGCGACGTTCACGTGGCAGGAGCGGCAGGAGGACTACTCGCTGGTCGAGCGCAGCCACACGCAGCTTGTCCTGGCAGTGCCGTTCCGGTATGTCGTCAACGTCGGGGGCGTCGACCATCCGCAGATGGAGTCGCTGCGCGTGAACGTGAAGGGCGCCGCGGGCGAATTGAAGTACGGCTACTCGGACGGCAAAGACGTGGGCGGCAAAAAGTTCGTGTCGTTCAAGGCGATCTACGGCAGGAACTTCGCGGAGGGAAAGTCTTACACGTGCTCGATCCCGTCGGCGGATTCGTGGGATGCCGGAGACAAGAACGGTTCGCGCAAGCTGACCGACGGCATCGCGTGGTGCGCCTACGGAGGCGGGGCGGCCTACTCCCACGGTCTTCTCTGGAACGGGCCGAAGGACGTCACCATCACCGTGGACCTCGAGAAACCCGAGAAGCTCGGCGGTTTCCGCGTGCACGTCCACGGCTATCCTTACCCCGACGCGATGCGGGGCGGGATGCCCGACAAGATCGAGGTGCTGACGAGCGTCGACGACAAGGCGTATGCGTCGCGAGGGTTCTTTAACCTGAAGATGCGGTGGAAGGACCTGCCGGCGGACTTCATGTGGCCGGACAGCGAGCAGCTCCAGGGACACATGTTCGATCTCGTGCTCCCGGCCCGGGTCGAGGCCCGCTACGTGCGATTCAAGGTCGCCTCGACTCGAATGGTCGGCATCACGGAGGTCCAGGCACTGGATGCCATCAAGCGCGAGCCGTTCGACCTGCGCATCGCGTTGCCCAACGGGAAGCCCGTGCGGTGAACCGGGGTATCGGTCGGGTCACTCAGGCGGGTTGTAGCTCGTCCACGCGACCTTGCCGGTCCCGGCGTCGAGGCACAGGACGGCCTCCTGCACGGGGGCGAAATAACCGGGTCGCGCCCTTCATGTCGCTTTGCGCAACGTGATGAAGACCTGGTCAGCGCAGACCGACGGTGCAGACCATTCCCGGCCGTCGCCGGGCGACGGCCCGGCCTTTCCCCTGCTGAGTGGGACGCACCAGAGTACCGGAGGCCCCTCCTTGGGCCGGTCGCGCAGCAGGCCGGTTTCCGGCGACGTGTAGTCGAGGAGCACGACCCACGCGGCGGCGATTGGAAACGGCATGCGAGCGTCCATGTCTTTTTCACTTTGCCTTCGGGTCTTTGACATCGTAGCAGATCAACTCGGTAGGCGTCCGGACGTACAGCTTTCCGCGTGACAGCACCGGCATGACGCAGTCGGCCAATCCCCGCGGGTCCGTGATCGCGATCGTGTCGACGGAGTGGATCTTTTCCACCTTGCTCTTGAGCACAAATTTCTCCGGGTTCAGCTCGACAAGCGACAGGGTCTGAAACGTTCGCAGGAACATCAGGCCGTCGGCGATGATGTAGGAGTAACCGTGAACGATGCCGCCCTGGCTCCAGACGCGTTTCCCGTTCTTCAGGTCAAAGCATTCGAGGGTCAGCACGCCGCCTTTCACGTTGTTGCCGTCGGTGTTATACCCGTTGACGCCATAGAGATACCCGTCGTAATGGACGAAGTTGTGATACCCGCCATTCCCGTAGAATTCCTGGCTTGACCACGCCAGCTTCGCGGGGAGCGCGGGATCCGTCAGGTCGATCTCCGCGCATGCCAGGAAGGTCCCGAAAGGAATGACCACGACGCGGTTGACCGCCACTAACAAGTCACAGCCTCCCGTCATAAGCGCACCATCGGGAAACAGGTTGAACTTGAGGACCTCTTTCCCATCGCTGACGCGATAGGCATGCAGGTAGCCGTTATAACTGGCCAGGTCGCAGAGTTCTTTGTTCAAGGTGATGAGCACCGCGCTGGCTCCGCCGTCGGGGTAGCGGATCTTCGCGTTCGGCCCCTCTTCCTCGTGCAGCCACAGCTGCTTTCCGGTCAGCGCGTCCCAGCCCGCCGCCCACGTGTAATGATTCCCTTTGCCTTTCTTGCCGCTCGCCCCGTGCAGCACCAGGACGCCGTTGCCGATGATCGGGGAATTGTTATACCCCTTATGGTCCATGTGCTTCCCGTAATAGAACTCCGCCCCCAGGGACTTTCCCCACACCTCCTTGCCGGTGGCGCGGTCGAGGCACTTGATGTTGCCCAGCGGGTCGATGCCATACACGTGCTTGTCGGTGACGGTGGGCGTCGCTCGCACGCCGCCCATGCCCCAGCCCAGCGAGCCGTAGCTGTAGCTGATGGGGTAGCTGGTTCGCCAGCGCTCGCGTCCGGTCGCGGCGTCGAGACAGACCATGATCTCTTCCTGCGCCTGTCGGTGCGACTCGGTGTCAAACCGGGTCATGGTCACGAACACGTCATCGCCGGAGACGCTGGGGCAGGACCACCCCTGCAGGATGGGGACGCGCCAGACGACCTTCGGACCTCCCGCGGGCCACTCGCGCAGGAGACCCGTCTCGGGCGACGTGTTGTCGTAATTGAGACCCCGCCAGTGCGGCCAGTCGGAGCCTTTCGACGGGTCGGCGGGCGCGGACGTCTCCTGCGCCTGAAGACACGCAGCGGACAGAAGCGCCACGCACGCGATGGCGACGATCCTCAACATCGCTGTTCCCTCCTCGGTTCTTTCCCGGTTCACTCTTGCTCCTTGCATCCAACAGCCTTCTCTAGGATGTGAGACAGGTCCTCATTGTTGAAGAACCGTTTCCGCCGGAGGCCCGAGTATGTCCCGTTCCCCTCCGACCCCCGAGGTCAAACCGGCTTCAGACGCTCTCGTCCCGGTGCCGGGCGACCCACTGGCGGGTCAGTTCCACCGCCTCCAGCTCGATGTCGCAGATGTTGCTGGCGAGAAGGATCATCCCCTCGATCCGCTTTTCCTTGAGCCAGCGCAGACCGAGATCCAACTGCATCCGCATCCGGTCCGGCGGCATGGTCGTCTTGTTGCCGTAGTCGTACATGTAGCAGCCCAGGAGCCTGCCCTTGCCGGGCGCGATTTCCTCCATGCGGGCGAATCTCTCCTCCAGTTGTGCGAGGTCTTCGGACTGCCAGGTCCAGAAGGTGATCTTGTCGCAGTAGTCCAGGGCCTCGGCCACCGGCCAGTCCACCTGGGTCGAGTAGAGCACCACGTAGAGGTCCATCTTCCGTCCGTCGATCACCAGGCGTTTGCGAAGCGCCTCGAGTTCGGAGGTCGGGAGCGACGGCGCTCCCCCCTTGCCGAAGAAGTCGTCCATGACGAACCCGACGATATTGGGGAACCGCCGGGGCAGCTCGAGGACGTGCTCGCGCACCTCGGGCACGGACAGACCCCCGGCATCCACCAGCGGCATGACCACGCGCTTCATCGGGCGGAAGGAGATGGCATAGGGGTCCAGCGGGGGCGGGGGCTCGTCGAAGAAGCGGATGAACATGAGGTTCCACACGCCCAGGTAGGCGGCCCCCTCCACCGGCGTCATCCGGGAGTGGCCGGGGATGCGGTAGCCGGCATGGCGGGTCGTGAAGTCGTTGTTGTGGGCGCCGGCGGAGTGGGTCCAGATCCACAGCTTGTCGCCGATGGTTCCAGCCCGGCAGTCGGAGGGAATCAATTGCGCCACGGTTCGCCGTCTTTTCCAGATGCATCGCTCATGTACGCGAACGTAAACGAGGGATTTCACGTCGTCTGCTGCGCAGAGTCACTTCTGTCGTCAGTGAGCATCCTCAAGAGATGCCTCCCGCGGTCATCGCGCGACTGCCTTGGGATTCTACCTCCCAGGTTCGTAGATCACCATGATCGCCGGACGCAGTTTCACCTCCCTGCACTCCCGGCTGTAGGTCACGAAATAGTCCTCGGCGTCGCCGTGAAACATGAAGCCGAAGTTCCGATGCCTGCCGGTCGTCCAGAACCTGACGGCCTCGGTGAAGTCCCACGCGTTGCACGGGCCCTGTCCGGGACCGAATGCGAGAAAGAGCGGCAGAAAGTCGGGGTCGTCTCCGTAGTATTGTCCGCTGATGGCTTTCCACAGTTTTCCGTCGGCGTACTGGTAGCAGTTGACCTGGTATTCGTCCCAGTCGCGGGCGCAGGCCTCGGCCACCCACATCGTGGGCATCTTAGTGGCGTCACGGCTCGAGCCGGGAACGCGGTTGAGGACCAGTTGCGCGGCGAGGATCCTGGAGCCCCTGCGGATGGACGTCAGGTCCGCCTGGGCCAGCAGCGAGCGGTGTCGCATGAACACTTCCAGCGTCTCGTTTCTGCCGCTGTTGCCCTCGCGACCGCCGCCCGGTCCCTCGGGACTGTGACAGCTGATGAACGTGTCTTTCCAGCCGGCGTAGACCTTCTCGGGGTCGCCCGGGTCGAAGCCCTTCTGTCCGTCGCGGAAGACCGCCAGCACCGCCTTGGGACGCGTCTTCTTGATCTCCTCGTACCGCGCCCGGAAATCGGCCTCCACCTCCTCCACCGTCCGCGCCGCGGGCTTCACCCACCCTCCCCTGAGCCGTCCTCCCAGCGATTCGTAACGGGAGGCCAATCCCATGGTGTGAAGCGGACAGACCCCGCCGACGGTCATTTTGGTGCCGGCGACTTTGAACTCCACCAGCTTGCCGCTCTCTGCGAACTCCCGGTAATTCGCCATCGAGTGCCCGAACCAGTAGATGGGCGCCCACACAGGATCGGCCGTCGTGTTCCCCCTGGGCTTGTCGGTGTCGAGCCGGACGTTGTCGACGTAGAGCGTCTGTCCTTCCGTCGGGCGGTACATGTAGATCACGACGGACGCCACGTCGCCGAACTTGTCGTCGATGGGCCACCAGCCGTTGCCGGGATGCAGGTACATCTCGACCTCGTTTCTTCCCGGCAAAAGGTAAATCGTGCGCTCCCAGACGGCGCCGAAGTCGTTGGGGTCCTTGCGCTGGGTGATCCGCAGGCCCGCGATGCAATGCGTCTCCGTAGTGATGTCGAGCTTGATTCGGTGGTAGTCGTGCCAGTTGCCGCTCCCCGGCGCGAGGGAGCTCACAAGACCCGGCCACGCCCCGCCGTGGAAGGTGATCTTCAGGCACGTCTTGCCGTGCGTGACGTTCCGGTCGGACAGCTCGGCTTTGGGGGCCGTTGCGCCGGTGTCGGGCTGCGTTCCCGGCGCGGGCGGAGGCGCGGGGACCTCGGCCGCGTCGTCGGCAGGCTTGGGAGGCGCCCCGGGCACCTCTCCCACCGACACCGGCGACCACGCGGACAGGTCCGCCGGGTTCTCAAAATCGAGAAGGATGGTGTCATCCGCCCGGCTCGACCCCCCGGCCAGAAGGGCCAGGCCCGCCGCTACCGCACAGCACCACACTCGAACGTGACGGAGCATTCCCGACTTCCTTTCTTCATTTCTCGGCGATGCAGTAGAGGTGCCGCTCGCCGCGGACGTACATCCGGTTTCCGTCGGCGACGGGCGGGGCATAGGTCGTGTACTCCTGCGTCGTGATGGCCCAGTCGCGCGGGATCTGCATCGCGATGCGGTTCCGCGCGACCTCCTTGCACTCGCCGCCCGGCTCGAGCACGACCGAATGTCCCTGGTTGTCCATCACGACGATGTGCCTGCCGATGAGCGTGCAGCTCGCCGCGACGGGCATGGCGACGTAGTTGGCGTCGCCCTTCAGCCCGATTTCCCTGTAGGCGAGCGTCTTTCGCGTCTCGAGGTCGTAGACGTAGTACCCGCCGCACCAGTCGACCTGGTAGGCCAGACCGTCGTGGATCAGGGGCGATCCGGCCGTCTGCGACCGCGAGATCCCGAGGGGCGCCTTGGGCAGGGGCGGAAATCCGGCGCCGAAGCCCTGAAAGGCCGTCTCCTTCGGTTTCCACTCGTCGCCCGTGCAGCCGGTGAAGTCTTCCGCCCACAGCATCGCGGTGCCGTACCAGGGGATGTACATCACGTCGCCGAGAACGGTGGGCGGCGCCCAGCCGGTGTCGTTCGTGATCTTGTGCGGATTCTTCCACAGCATCTTCCCGTCCGAGGCGCGGACCACCTCGCCCTGCTGGGAGATGAAGACGTCGACGCCCGCGATGCGCGCGGAGAGGAGCGAGGCGACGGTCTTGTTCACTTCGGGCTGCTTCCAGACGACCTCGCCGGTTGTCGTGTCGAGCCCGTACATCTGGATGAAGTAGACCGCGAGCCGGCCCCCGATGACCGCCGGGGCGGCGGAGTAGAAGAGCTTGTCCGCGTCGAGCCGGCGGATCCACCGGCGCCTGCCGTCGAGGTCATAGCACGCCGCCACGCCCGCACCGTTCCAGAAGTAGACGAACTTGCCGTCGCTGACGGGGGTGTTCGTGAACCCGACGATCTCGAAGTGCCCCTGCAGGTGGCCGTCGAACTTCAGCGTGTATTTCTCCTTGTCCACCTCCTTCAGCGCATCGTAGAGGGCTTTGCGCGCCGCCCAGCGCTTGACCGGGTCCTTCTCCCCGGCGAGCGCCCTGGCCGCCGGCTTCACCTTCTCCTTGAACGCGGGGTTCGCACGCTCCGCCTCGGGGGTCGCATCCCAGTAGGTGTTCGTGGCGCTCCACAGGATCTTCCCCGTGTTCCTGTCGATGCAGATCAGCTCGTCCGGCTCGCTCGTCACAAAGACGCGGCCGCCGACAACGACGGGCGCACCGTGGCTGTGGTCCGGCAGAGGCGTCTCCCACAGGATGTTCTTCCGCTCGTACGGCACGCCGGGCACGTCGCTCAGGCGCAGCATGAACATCAGGTCGTTCCATCCTGCGCGGTTGGAGCTCACGAGCTTGACGGTGATGCGGTTCCATCCCTGCCTTACATTGAACTGGAACGACGGAGCGACGGGCCACGTCATCGCGACACGGTTGTTGCTCTGGCCGTAGGCGCTTCCCATGGCGACGCCGTACTTCTCGTTGCTGTAGACCTCCTTGCCGTTGACGAACACCTTCGCCTGGACCGGGTGCTCGATGACGGCGCGGAGTCTGCCGGGCTTCTTCGCGAAGAGGCAGGTGGTGGCCAGGGCGCCCTGGTTCTCCTTGCCCTTTCCCCCGCCCGCGTTGACGTTCATGAAACTCACGCCGTCGCTCGCGGCTTCGGCGGGCTTCCACTCGAGGTCGCCGACCTTGTCGCCCGCCTTCGGGGCGATCGTCGCCTCGCCGCGAATCAACGCCTTCGCGAAGTCCGCGGTCCCGTCCTTCACGGCGAACGGACCGATGACCAGCCACTTCGGCACGAGGCCGCCCTCCACGGGCAGGACATCCTTGTCGGTTCCGGCGGCGGGAGCCGCGACGGCGCATTTCAGTCCCTCCAGCGGTCCGGTGGAAACGACAGACCACTCGACGGGGACCGTGGCGTCCGGGAAAAGCCCGGTGCCGTTGCCGCGCCAGCCGTAGAACTTCGGTGCGACATCGTCGGCAGCAGCCAGCATCGAAGCGGACGCGAGCGCGAAAGCAGCGGCCAGGATAACGTGCCTCACGGGTCTCTCCTAAACAATGGGTTTGTGTTCGCCGCGGCTCTTGTTGGGCTGCGGCCGGGTGTTCTCGTTGATGCGCGCGAGGGTACTTCCGCCCCATATCGGCGGGCAGACGGCCCCGACCCGTGCGGCCTCCATCTGCTCCAGGAACGGCTTGACCGCCTCGGCGGAGGGGCAGGACGCTTCCTTATGTCCTGATCGTTATTGGCTTCAGGGTGTCTTGCCATAAAGTACAAAACACCTGGTCAGGGCGCCGATGAGACCGGTGTTGAGGGCCGTGAAGAGTCCCGTGTGCGGGTCATGCTCCGTGGGCTCGACCGGATGCCACCCGTCGTGCTCATTGGCGTATGTCTTGAGCACGAAGCCGATCTGACGCATGTTATTCGCGCAGCTTTCCTCCCTCGCCATGTGTCGCGCCCGATTGAGCTCCAGCAGCAGCATCCCCGCCAGCACCCCGACGATCACGATGACGATGGGCAGTTCAATCGGCGTGAAACCGCGCTTCCGTGACATCCCGTTGGTTCTCAGGCGCTCCCCTTTTCCCATCGAGATTCGCGGGCCGCCTTGCCTCCCTATGAGTGTTCCACCGCGCCGGATTGTTACGCCCGGGCGACGACTGCGGAGCATGATACGTCGTCAGCTTGAGTTGGACAAGGAACTTTGAGGGACTCGGGTTTGGTTTTTCGTCCGCACGGACGTGTTCTATTTTCCCGAGTCATAGAATTGCCCGCCTCGTCTCGAGCCCTATAACTTGATCGCACGCCCCGGCGGCAAGGTAGAAGATCGCCATTCCTGAACGTCCGGTCAAGAATGGCTCAAGCGCCGCCGTCGCCGATCCGCAACCGACGCATTCCTCGTGTGGTCATGGGGAATAGGACGCTGCCGTAACGGACCGAAGCCCGCCGTTAAGGAAGCGCCACTGCCCGCCATGGGTGTTACTCACACAGTCTGGGGGAGCGCAGACAGGTGGCGTGACAATGGTTGATGGTAAGAGCAGCGGGCCGGAGGTGATGCAAATACCACGTGTCCGCCCCTTTCGTTCCGGGCCAAGGGCTTCCGAAACCATCCCTGTGATCTCAACACGACGGCGGATAGCGTACCTGCCGCTCCACCCTGAATAGCGGGTGAGGCGACGGCAACCCTCCAAATTCACTTCTTACCTGTTGACGGAGCCGTGCATGGACTTAGAATTTAGTGGGCGGGCAGTGTAGGTGAGGGGTCCGCACTTCCTATTCCTATAGGGCGATGTATGTCCGCGGGCAACGGGCCACTGCGCCCGATGGGGCGAGAACCATGAGTAGGAAAGACGGCAAACAAGGCTTCACTCTCATTGAATTGCTCGCCGTCGTCGCCATTATAATCCTGGTGATGGCTCTGGCGATGCCGAACTTCGTGGCCATGCTCAGGGGACGGAAATGGGCGGCCGCGGTGGGCAACATCCAGGGGATGATCTGGCGCGCGCGGGCGCTCGCCACCAACCTCCGCACGGACATCTCCGTCGAGTTCTGGCCCGAGGAGGACAACGGCACCCGCCTGTGGATCGAGAGCGAGTACCCCCTGCTCGAGAGCCTCACCGGCGAGCCCTCCGTCTACTGGAGCTACGGCTTCAAATGGGGCGCATGGATCGCCGCCGGCGGGGAGAATGTGTGGAGCGGGGGGTGGCTGCCCGTATGGCCGCCCGACCAAGGAAGGCCGGCGGAGCCGTATCCCGTGCTCTATGGCGAGGACAGCTGGCTGTACTACGGGGACAACGCCCGCCAGAGTCCGGTCGTGTGGCTGGGAAACGGGATGACGATCGACCTTTCCCGGAGCGAGAACTTTGTGTCGTGGGATGCGTTGCAGAGCAGCAACTGTCGCTTCGGCAAGGATCCCTACCCGGACATCCGGATCGCGCCGAACGGGGCACTGATCCAGTCCGTGGAGCCCACGATCTGCTTGAAGCAGGTCGGACAGGAGCAGAGAGAGCAGCTCACCGTCGTCCGGTGCACGGGGAGGCTCATCCGTTCGAGGTAGGCCTTCCGGGAATGTGCATGTCGGTGATCTCGGTCGGGGGAGCGAGTCCCCGGAACGCGAGGCGGTTTTCGACGTGGTTTCACAGGTCATAGGTCGGGCAGGAGCAACCTGAGGAGTGGCGGCATGTGCACTTTCTCTCGAGACGACCGGGCGAGCGGCCTCATCATCGCGCTGGCCGTCCTCGCCCTGATCTCCGTCATGGCCACCACGTTCATCACGCTGATGCGGC
>DATKVD010000512.1:0-4451 GCA_035530235.1 Planctomycetota bacterium
GGCTCATCCCGCCGAGGGTCTGCGAGAGCCAGACCTGGTATTTGCCGTTGGCGAGGAAGTTGAGCCACGGGCGCGCGAGGTCGGGCTCGGTGACGACGTACTCGGTGGCGTCGGGGGTGAAGTGCCCGTATTTCGATTTCGAGACGGGATAGGTTCTGAGCGTCATGGGGGTCTCCTGGACGTGGACGCGGCTCGCCGGTACGAAAGAGCCGTATGATAGCCGCGGGTCCCGCAAAAGCAAGGCGTTTTGCCGGTGCCGCCGGGTCTGCGGGTGTCGCGAATAGAGACACATCGGCCGACGTCGGCGCCGGAACCGTCGCCGGGCGACGTGAACTCCCCGCCGCGGCATTACTTCCTTGACTCCCAGCCGCCCCGGTCCCCATAATGACCCCACGGGGAACTGCTTCGTCGCCGCCGAGCCTCACCGGCGTGCCTCCCCAGGTGCAGTCCTTTCACACGTCACTTCCGGTGGGGGACCATCCGTCCATGGACAAGGGCATCTTCGCCGAGGTCAAGCGCATCGAGGAAGAGGCCGAGGAGGTGCTGGCCGAGGCCCGCCGACGACGCGACGACCTCCTCCAGAAAGCCGACACCGAAGCCGTCGACTGTCGTAAGGCGTCGGCGAGAAAACTGGAGGCCGAGAAGACCCGTCTGCACGAACAGCACGAGCGTGAACTCTTCGAGGCCCGTCTCAGGATCGAGGAGGACTTCGAGGCCCGCAAGGACCGTCTGAACCGGACGGCCGAGACCCGCACCGACGACCTGGCCGACCACGTGGCCGGGCGCTTCCTGGAACGGAGCCCATGAGCATCGAGCCGATGAAGCGGGTGTGGCTGGTGGGTGAGCGTCGGAAGCTCCGAGGGCTGCTCGATTTCCTCGCCGCCCGTCGGGTCGTCCACCTCGTCGACGTCACCGAAGAGCCCGTCGAGGCGGAAGACGAGGCTCCGGCGTTTTCGCGACAGACGACCGACCCCGTCGAGATCGACGGACGCATCGTCCGACTCCACCACGTCCTCGACCTCATGAACGCCTGGCACCCGGCGGCACGCTCGTTCGGAGAGAACTTCGTCAACTTCCCGCTCGAACTCACGGGCGACGAGGTCGCCGAGGCCGTCGGTTCCCTCGACGTGGACGAGCTCGACGGACGGCTCACCGTGCTGGCCGACGAGGCCGCGGCCCTCGGTCACCGGATGGAGGAGATCCACCTCGAGCTGCGACACCTGACCACGTGGACCGACATCAGCGGCCCGGCCCCGGCGCTTTTCCGCTGGTGCGCGGCGTTCGTCGGGACGGTCACCGAGCGGATGGCACGGATGCTTTCGGAGAGCGAGAAGGCCCGTGAGATCCTGGTGGTGAGCGAGCGGGGCCGCGGCCGCGACAACCGGGTCCTCCTCCAGGTGGTTGCACTCAAGGAGGACGAAGCCGCGGCGGAGGAACTGCTGAGGCAGTTCGAGTTCATCCCGCTGCCGCTGCCGTTCGGGGTGTCGGTGGTCGACATGATCCGGGCGCTCCGGAAGGAACTCTCCGGCTACGAGGAACGCACCGTCGCCATCCGTGAGACGATGACCGGGCTGACCCGGAAACACCGTGCCCGGGTCATCGCGGTGCTGGCACACTGGGAGACCCGTCGCGAGGTGCTCACCTCCGAGGAGCGCTCCCTCGGTTCGAAGCGCATGACGCTCATCTCCGGCTACGTGCGCACGCGCGACGTCGACGACCTCACCGACGCCCTCGACGAGACCTTCCCCGAGACCGGTCTCACCTTCACCGACCCCGCACCCGACGAGAACGTGCCCGTCGAGCTGCACACGAACCGCTTCTTCGAGCCGGCACAGACCCTCACCACCCTCTTCGGACTGCCCCACTACCGGGCGTTCGACCCGAGCCCGTTCATCATGTTCAACTTCCTCCTCTTCTTCGGGTTCTGCTTCGGGGACGTGGTGTACGGACTGATCCTCCTGGGTCTGAGCCTGTGGATCGCCGGACGGGTGAAGGACTACCCGGGATATCGTCATTTCTTCGTGCTCCTGGCGTGGGCGGGAGGTGCGGCGGTCATCGTGGGGGCACTCACGGGGGCGTGGGCGGCCAACCTGCCCGACTACTTCGGCGCGGACAACGTCCTCGTCCGTCTGCGGAACGTCCTGATGGTGGCCGACCCGCTGTCCATCCCCGTCAAGGCACTCCTCGTCGCACTCGGCGTCGGGGTGGTCAACCAGTTCTACGGCATCATCATGCGGATCTACCGTGACGCCCGGATGGGCGACTGGGCGGGGGCGATCTTCGACGGGGGCCTGTGGCTCATCACGCTTCCCGGACTGCTGATGGCCATCACGGCGCTCTTTTCGCCGCCGGTGCCCGCGTGGGTCTCCCACGTGGGACTCCGCATCTTCCTCGTGGGCGCCGTCGGACTCTTCCTCACCCAGGGCCGCCGGGAGAAAAGCATCGTCGGCAAGGTCGTCGTCGGACTCGTCAGCATCTACGGGATCCTCGGCTCCTACGGGGCGACGGGGTTCATCGGCGACACCCTGAGCTACTGTCGTCTCCTGGCGCTGGGACTGACGACGACGATCGTGGGGATGAGCTTCAACCGGATCGCGGCGAAGCTCCTGGGGACGGACCCGGGGGTGCTGAGCATGCTGCTCTTCGCGGCGGCGGTGATGCTGGGACACACGTTCAACTTCCTCATCAACATCCTGGGGGCGTTCGTGCACTCGGGACGTCTGATATTCATGGAGTTTTTCGGGAGGTTCTACGAGTCGGGCGGGGTACGGTTTTCGCCGCTGGGGACCTCCAAGCGCGTGCGCGTGGTCGACTGAAACCCGTAGGGACACCCCAAGACGGGAGGAGAGCGAGATGGCGGAGTTCTTGTACGTGTATTTTCTGGAGACGGGACTGGGATGGGCGGTGATCGGGGCGATGCTCGCCGTGATGTTCGGGGGGATGGGGTCGGCACAGGGCATCCGCATCTCCGCCGCACAGGGCGCCGGGGTGATGAGCGAGAAGCCCGAACTCTTCGGCAAGCTCCTCGTCCTCATCGCACTGCCCGGCACACAGGGGTTCTACGGCTTCGTGTGTGCCTTTCTGATTGCCGGGGCCGTGGGACTGGGCGGTGCCAACGGCATCGTCTACATCTCGCCGGTCCAGGGGCTGGGACTCCTGGCGGTGGGGTTCTGTGCGGGGATGGTGCTGTGGCGGAGTGCGGTCTACCAGGGGGAGACGTCGGCGGCGTGCATCAGTCTGACGGCGAAGAAGCCGGAAGAGAGCGGTCGGGCGATCATCCTGCCGGCGCTCGTCGAGACCTACGCCGTGGTGGCACTCCTGGCGGCCATCCTCGTCATCGGGTGGATCTGTCCGGCGATGGACCAGCCGCTGCGGTTCATCGAGCCGGAGATCGAGACGATCACACGGCAGAAGGCCATGGAGATCGAGAAGGGCGAGACGACGCAGCCGGCGACGGGCGTCACGGGGGGTGCGACCGACTGATGACACTCAAACGGATCGAAGACCACATCCTGGACCAGGCGAAGGCCGAGGCGTCGACGATGACCGAGGCCGCGCGGCAGGAGGCCGATCGGCTCACGTCGGCCGCCCGCGAGCAGTGCGAGGCCGAATACGCCGCCGCCGTCGAGGGACTCCAACGTCAGCTCAAGACCACCTTCGAGCAGGAGACGGGGAAACTCCGGGCCGACTGCGGAATGGAACTCCTCCGGCTCAAGACCCGCATCCTCGACGACATCTTCCGCAAGGCCGCCCGCAAGCTGCTCGAGCGCGACGACTTCTGGAACCTCGTCCAGAGACAGCTCAAGGAGGTGGCCGGCCGCGAGGGACGCGTCCACTGCCGCGCCGACCACCGCGACGCCGTCGCGAAACTCATCGACGAGATCAACGGCGCCTCCGACGAGAAGATCGCACCCCTCGCCGAGGAGCCCGTCGACATCACGGGCGGGTTCGTCTTCCGCGGGGCGCAGTTCGACATCGACTATTCGCTCGACTCGCAGCTCGCGGACTTCCGTGAGAAGACGCTGCCCGAGCTGATCGCCCAGGCGTTTCCGGAGGAATGACATCAGGGGACTGTCCCCGGTGTTGAGGGGGACTGTCCCCGATTCAGACGAGACAAATGGACGGGTGGCCCGGTCGTCCCGACAAGTCGGGACGCCCGGGTCGCGAAGCGACGAGAGGCACTACGAGCGCACGTCCTCTTGTCCCGACAAGTCGGGACCCGGACGTTCCGATTGCATCGGAACGGCCGGGCCACCCATGCCGGGAGAATGGGGACTGTCCCCACCGGGCGCGGAACGTGGAATAGGACCATGACCTTGCGGACAGCCGACTGGACCTTCACGAGCGGTGTGACCGCGGTCGCGGAGACGCGGCTGTTGACGAACGACGAGTACCTGGACCTGCTGCGTCTGCCGACGCTCCAGGCACTCCTCCAGCGGATCAAGCAGGTG
>DATKVD010000513.1:0-2261 GCA_035530235.1 Planctomycetota bacterium
CCGCTCGCGTCTCTTCGAGCCCTTTTTCACCACGAAGGAGGTGGGTGAAGGCACGGGACTGGGACTCTCCACCATCTACGGGATTGTCCGTCAGAGCGGGGGCGACGTGCGGGTCTACAGCGAGCCGGGCAAGGGGACGACGTTCAAGGTCTACCTGCCGTGCGCCGAGACGCCCCCGGCGGAGGCCGACGCCGGGGCGAGGCCGGCGGCGGCGCTTGAGGGAACCGAGACGATTCTCGTGGTGGAGGACGAGGAGGCGGTTCGTGACTTCGTGACCCGTGCACTGCGCAAGTGGGGCTACACCGTCTTGGCCGCCGGCAACTCACGGGAAGCCGTGCCCCTGGGAATCGACTACGAGGAGCCGATCGACCTGCTGGTGACGGACGTGGTGATGCCGGGACTGACCGGCACCGAGCTGGCCGCGCGCCTCGAGCGACAGAGTCCGCGGATGCGGGTCCTCTACATTTCGGGGTACAGTCAGCACGCCGGCGTCCAGCAGGAACTCGTCGAGCCGGGGGCGCCCTTCCTTCAGAAGCCATTCAGCTCCGACGCCCTGGCGCGGAAGGTCCGTGAGGTGCTCGACGAGTCCCGCGAAGCAGACTAGTGGTCCGTCGGTTCCCGTTCGCCGCGACGGGTCCCCTGTGGCGGGGCGGCTTTTTCCGTCACCCAGGCCAGCCAGTCCGCCTCGATCGCGTCGATGTCCTTCTTCAGGAACGCTTCTGCGAACTTGATGCCGCTCGGGTCCTGGCTGTAGTTGTTGCGGTACCGCCGGTAGAACCCGACCAGCAGTCCCTTCTCATGCAGGTAGAAGAGGAAGTTCCTCGCCACCGCGTCACAGACCATCCGGTTCTCCGGACGGTTGTAGGTGCGGAAGTCCATCCGGAAGACGTCCTTCAGGTGCGGGAGCTTCTGTGCCTTCATCAGCCTGTGGACCACCGGCAGCCGCCAGTCGAGACGCAGCTCGATGTCGTCGTCGGTGAACGTGCACGATTCGACGAGCATCGCCATTCCCTCGTCGATCCACTGGGTGAGCTTCTCGCGACGCCAGTCGGCGTGCAGCATCGCGTGCGTCAGCTCGTGCTTGAGCACCCACGCCCCGACGCCCGTGTCCACGCACAGCACCCTCTCGTAGGCGAGGTAGAACCCCCCGCCGGGCATCACCGCGCTTTTCTCCGCCACCTTCTTCGCACTCTTCCTCAGCGAAGCGTTGTCCCTGAAAAGGACGATCTTGATGACGTACTCGGGACGCGTGCCGAACCACTTGTCGTAGAGCAGCTTCTCCTGCTGTGAGATGAGTGTCTCGTACTGGGCAGCGGGCTCCGTGTCCAGGTCGTGCGCCACCACGAACATCCCCACCTGCTTGACGGTGAAGGTCGGCCCGAGCTTCCCCTTGAGCCGGACGATCTCCCGCTGGCAGCGGGGGTCGGGTTTCGGCTCGACCGCGGCGGCGGCATCGGGGATGACGATGACGGCCGCAGTCAGTATCAGCGCGAGTCGTCTCAAGACGTGCCTTTCGGACCGGTCCTTCAAGGGGTTCAACCTACAGTCTACCACGCCTGGGGTCGTGGGGGCGTTTACCCTCCCATAATTATTTGAGTGCGAGGGTGTGCTTGAATATTCCCGGTATCCACCCATAATAGGGTGGGGTTGGGGCGGGGAGGAACCGCGATGCGGTCGGTGCGCCGGAAATCGGCGGTGGTTCGGGGGCTCGGGGTGTGCGCTGCGGCGCTCGTGTGCGTAATGCTCTTCTCGCGCTGCTGCTTCGCCCCGGTGCTCTTCCTGCGTGACGGGCGGAAGATGGCCGGCGTGTGCCGTCTGAGCGGCAGGCAGGTCGCACTTTCACGCGGGTTGACGACCACCTACATCCCCCGGGCGTCCATCGAGCGGGTGGAACTGCACCCGAAGGAAGAACAGGAGTTCCAGCGACTGCGTGACGTGCAGGAGCGTGCGGGGGCCTCGGGGCAGTACAGACTCGGCAAGTGGCTCGACGACCATCTCCAGTTCGATGCCGCAGCGGACCACTACACCCGGGCGATCGAGATCGAGTCGAACCACGTGCGGGCCCGGCAGGCACTGGGCTACCGTCGGGAAGGTTCGGGGTGGGTGGACGACCCGGCGAAGCAGCTCGAACGCGCGGCCAAGGGCTTCGGACGGAACGCCGCCGACGCCTGCGTGAAGCTGGGAAAGACCTACGCCGGGAAAGAGAACACCGCCGCCGCCGAAAAGGCCTTCCGACGTGCCCTCGTGGCCGACCCCTACCA
>DATKVD010000514.1:0-6218 GCA_035530235.1 Planctomycetota bacterium
ACGGTCACCACCTGTTTCACGTTCCTGCGTCCGGTCGCGGGGAGTCTTCGGGGGGTGGGGTGTGCCGGTTTTGCGGAAGCGGTGGAGCTGGCCGGGGAGCTGACCTTCGGCGACGATCCGCTGCATCCGCAGTGCGCGGCCCGCGCCGCACTCGAAATCGCCCTCCTGGACGCCGCCGGCCGACGCTTCGGTGTCCCGCTCTTCAAGCTCATCGAGTTCCTGCCGGACCTGGCCTCGCTCTCCGGACCGCGCGAAGAGGTGCGTTACGGCGGGGTGGTCTCGGCGGGTGCGGGCGTCCTAAGTGCATGGAAATACAGGCTTTACGGCTTCCGCGACGTCAAGCTCAAGCTCGGCATCGACCCGGAAGGGGACGTGGCGTTCGTCACCCGCATGCGGCGGCGGCTGGGGAAACACGTCGACGTCCGAGTGGACGCCAACGGCGGCTGGTCGTCCAAGGAAGCGGTGAGGGTCATGCGCAAACTGAAGTCCCTCGGCGTCTCCTTTGTCGAGCAGCCGCTCGCCGACGCCGACCGGATGCAGCTCGCCGGGCTCCGCTCGAAGACCTCCGTGCCGGTGATGCTGGATGAATCGCTCGTGAGCGAGCGTGACGCCCAGCTCGCCGTCGACGGGAAGCTCTGTGACGCGTTCAACCTGAGGATCTCCAAGAACGGCGGTCTCATCCCGACGCTCAAACTGGCGAAGCTGGCCGCCGACGCGTCACTCGGCGTCCAGCTCGGGTGTCACCCCGGGGAGACGGGGATCCTCTCGGCCGCCGGACGGGCACTCGCCTCGTCGGTGACCGGTTTCCTGTACCTCGAAGGGAGCTGTGACCGGCACCTGCTGAAGCGGAACGTCATCGAGGAGGACGTCACGTTCGGCCGTGGGGGACTCGCGTCGCGGCTCAGGGGCCCGGGACTGGGCGTCACCGTCCGCCCCCGTGACCTGGACGCCCTGACGACCGAGGTGCTCGAGATCGGATAGCGGACGAGGCATGAACGACGGGGTGACAGGTCGGGTCCGTGGGTTCAGCATGCGTGACGGTGCGGAGCTGTCGTACCGGCACTGGGCCGTTCCCGACGCACGGGGCGCGGTCGTGGCGATCCACGGCATCCGCAGTCACGCCGGGTGGTACACGGGTTCGTGCGCGCACATGGCGTCGGCCGGGTACGAGGTGGCGTTTCTCGACCGCCGGGGCGCCGGGCTCAACCGGAGCTCCCGCGGCGACGTCGTCGACTGCCGCGTGTGGGTGGACGACCTGCGTGAGTTCGTCGCCGACGTGCGCCGGCGGCTCGGTGACCGTCCCGTTCACATCCAGGCCGTCTCGTGGGGCGCCAAACTGGCCTGTGCGACGCTCATCGAGCACGACGACCTCGTCGATTCACTCGTGCTCGTCGCCCCCGGACTCGTCTCAAAGGTGGACGTGAGCCTCGGCGTGAAGCTTCGGACGGCCGCCGCGCTCGTCGTCCGCCCCCGCCGGCTCTTCGACGTCCCGCTCACGGACGCCCGACTCTTCACCGACAACCCCGACCGCATCGCCTGGATCGAGGACGACCCGCTGTCACTCCGGAAGTGCACCGCACGGTTCCTCTACCAGACGCGTCGGCTCGACCGGTTCGTCCGGCGTCATGCCCGGCGGCTGCGTGTGCCCGCACTGATGATGCTCGCCGGACGTGACCGCATCGTCGACAACGCCGCCGTCCGCCGGCTCTTCGACACCTTCGCCTCCCGACCGAAAGAGGTCATCCTGTACGAGCAGGCCGCACACACGCTCGAATTCGAGCCGGACCCGACTCCCGTCTTCAACGACATGGTGGCCTGGCTCGATGCGAGGAGGGCCGACCATGGGTGAGAAGGTCGCCGTCGTCTATTTCTCGCAGACGGGGAACACCGAGAAGGTCGCGCGGGGCATCGCGGCGGGACTGGAAACGGCGGGGACGTCGGCGGAGCTGATGCGACTGGAACGGACCGACCCGGCGACACTGAGGAACTATGACTTCTTCGGCATCGGCACGCCCGTCTTCTACTACAAGCTTCCCTACAACGTCGCGTGGTTCATCAAGGGGCTCGGGGGCATGACGGGGAAGTTCGCCTTCGGGTTTCTCACCGAGGGCGGTCACGCCGCCAACACGTTCCGTCGGATGCAGAGGCGGCTGGGAAGGAAGGGCGTGACGCTCGTCGACACGTTCAAGTGCCTCGGGTTCGACACCTACCCGCCCTTTCTGGGCAAGGACCGGCAGGCGGGTCATCCGGACGAGACGGAACTCCGGGCGGCCGAAGCGTTCGGTGCGGGACTTCCGGGACGTCGGGACCGGATCCGCGCCGGGGCGACCGAACTCGTCCCGACCTTCGAGAAGGAAACCGGACGCTTCGCACGTCTCGCCGTGCTCCTCACGCGTCCGATGCTTTCCGTCGTGTCCCCCCGCAAGCACGTCGACCGCGACAGGTGCACCCGGTGCGCCCTGTGCGTCGAGCACTGTCCCACCGGCAACATTCGTCTCGCCCCCCGGCCCCGGTTCGGCTGGCGGTGCGTCTACTGCTACCACTGCGAGCGTGTCTGTCCGGAGGATGCGATCGTGTGTGACTGGACACGGATGACGAGACGCGTCGAGAGGCACTACCCCGGGGACGACTCGGCGTGAACGTCCCGGCCGGACGGAACGTCTACGCCCTTCCGGACCGGGCGTCGTAGCGGGTGCCCTTCCAGACGATCCCCTTGGACGAGAACCGTCGGGTGACGGCGGCGACGAGGATGCCGAGTGCGACGAGGGCGGCGAGCGGGTGGAGCAGCACGTAGACCGCCTCACTCCGTGACATCCGGTGCAGCCGGTAGAGCACCGAGAGCATCGCGGCGACCTCCAGGACGCTCAGGACCAGGAGGGCAAGCGTCCCCGTGTCGGCGTCCGAGATCAGCACCCGCAGCCCCGAATAAGCGAGTCCCACGTACGGTGACAGACTGAAGATGAGGAGCATCGTCATGGCGAGAGCCAGCATGACCAGGCTCCCGCGAAGCGAGCTGTAGAAGATGCGGCTCCATCCCCGCACGAGTTCCGTGAGGGTGCCGTACATCCGCGCCGACGCCATGTCGAAGCCGTAGGCGACCTCCAGACGCCATCCGAGCTGTTTCATCCGTCCGGCGAGGGCCATGTCGTCCAGCAGGACCGATTTCACGCTCTCGTGTCCCCCGGCCGCCCGGTAGCTCTCTGCACGCGTCATGATCACCTGACCGTTCGCGAACGCCCGCGACGACTTCGGGTCGTTCACCTCCTTCAGGGGGAACCGCAGCATCAGCATCGTCCCCAGGAGCACCCGCGTCGACTTCTCCCAGAAGTCGGGACTGTCCAGTCGCAGCAGCAGGCTGAGGACGTCGAGACGTTTCTCGAGGAAGTGTCGGGCCATGACGGCGACCGCTCCTGGATCGAGAGCGACGTCGGCGTCGAGGAAGAGGAGGATCTCTCCGTGGGCTTCACGGGAGGCCTTCCAGAGGACGTGGCTCTTGCCGGTCCACCCCTCGGGGAGTTCCCGGTGCTCGACAAGTCGGACGCGCGGGTCACGGTGGACGAACCCGCGGACGATCCCGGCCGTGTCGTCTTCCGACCGGTCGTCGGCGACGATGACCTCCAGTGCGGGGTAGTCCTGCGTGAGGAGGCCGTCGAGGGTTCGGGCGATGTTGGCGGCCTCGTTGCGTGCAGGGATGAGGACCGAGATCAGCGGCGCCGCATCCGGCACGCTCGCCTCGGCGTCGGCCCGGAGGAACGCCTGTGTCCGCTGGATGCTGCTGAGGTCAACGTGACGTGAGACCCATACCAGGGTCACCACCGAGGCGAGGATGATCAGCGTCGTCGTCAACCTTCCGTTCCCTCGACAGGGTCCATCCCGCCGGGCACCGCCTCAAAGGCTTCGTCGTCTCCGGGGGACCGGAGTTCCACGAGGGCGCAAGGCGGCTCGGGACCTTCATGACGGTCGGGCGGGTCGAAGAGGGACCGGTAGTGCCGGCCCTTCCAGAAGACCTTCCCGCCCGTCAGTCGCCGGACGATGCCCGAGCATACGATCCCGAGTGCGATCACGGCGGTCGGAGCGACCGTGGCCGCATACCAGCGTCCACACCGCCCTATGCCCGCCAGTCGTGCGAAAAGCCACGTCATCAGCACCGTCTGGGAGACCGCCAGGAGAAAGAGCGTCGTCGTGGACACCCCGGTGCTGCCCGCCAGCAGACGCACCGTCGTCCAGACGAGCAGCCCGACGGGGATGAGTGCGAGGAAGATCAGCAGTCCGGCGGCGTAGAACAGCTCGGGCAGACTTCCCTGAACCACGTTGTAGTAGACGCGACTCCAGCCGTGCCAGACGTCGCGCAGGGCGGGATACCACCGGACCGACCCCATGTTGAACCCGTAGGCGAACATGGGACGGTGTCCTTCCCGCTTCATCAGTCGGGAAAGTGCCATGTCCTCGAGCAGGATGGATTTCACCCTTCTGTGGCCGCCGACGGCGTGGTAGGCGTCCGCGCGCATCATGATGATCTGACCGTTGGCGAGTGCAAGCCGGTGGTCGGGGTCGTTCACCTTGCGCAGGGGGAACCTCAGCAGGATGATCGCACCGATGAGCAGGTGGACGGCCTTCTCCCAGAAGCTTCGACTGTCGAGTCTCAGCGAGAGGCTCAGCATGCCGGCGCGTCTCTCGATGAGGTTGACGACCATGACGGAGAGTGTCCCCGGGTCGAGGGCGACGTCGGCGTCCAGGAAGAGGAGGATCTCGCCGCGTGCGTGTCTGACGGTCTGCCAGAGGGCGTGGTTCTTGCCGGTCCATCCTTCGGGGAGGTCGGTGCAGCGGAAGAGTCGCAGCCGGGTGTCGCGTCCGACGTATTCACGCACGATGTCCGCCGTGTCGTCCTCCGAGCGGTCGTCCACCACCAGGACTTCGAAGTTCGGGTAGTCCTGGGCGAAGAGACTCTCGAGGGCCCGTCCGATGTTCCCGGCCTCGTTGCGTGCGGCGATGAGCACCGAGACGAGCGGCGCCGGCTCCGGCAGGTGCACCTCGTCTTTCTCGTCGAGGAAGGGGGCCTCCCGGAGGGCCCGGCTGAGGACGAGGTGCAGGCAGCACCAGACGATCAGGATGACCGAGACCGCAAGGATGAAGACCCCGTTCAGCACTGGGACGACTCCTGTTGTCGGACGGCACGGAGGAGTTTTTCGAGCGTCGCCCGCCTGGGGAGCAGGACGAGTGAGAAGAGCACCCCCGCCCCCGCACACAGTACCATCCGCTCCAGGTCCCCCGTCAAGACGAAATAGACCAGTCCCAGGACCGCCGGGCCCTGGCACATGGCACCGATGAGGACGTGCACCTGTCCGTAATGCTGGGCGGTGCTTCCCATGCCCCTGAAGCGTCGGGTGACGTAATGAGGCGACAGCATTGCCCTGGAGAGCACGACGGCCGTGAGGAAATCGAGGACGCTGACGGCGACGAAGATGAAGAAGATCCCGTCGCGCAGACCCTCGCCGAGGTCGGCGAGACGCGGGACGTTCCTCGCCTTGAGCAGTGCCGGTCCGATGACCACGTAGAGTGCCGGCGCGGCCAGCATCAGCCAGGCAATCCGTCTGGCCCGTTTCCATGCGGCGTCACGGATCTGCGCCGCCGCGTCGCCGTTCATGCTTCCCCCCGCGGCCGGTCCACGCCGCAGCAGAGGACGCACGCGTCGTAGGACGGCTCGATCACGCCTCCGGTCTCCACGACGAGCACCTCCTCATCCCAGTCGCCGCTGAAGAGGGCCCTGAGCAACGTCCAGTCGCCCTCGATGCGCTCGAACACCCACCCGTTCGCTTCCGCCTCGGTCCGGGCCTCCCGGGCGTAGACGTCGTCGAGCGCCATGCCCATGTCGATGTAGGTCATCCGGGAGTAGGCGTCCTTCCAGGCCCCCAGCGTCTCCCAGATGTACTTCGCGTTGTCCTCACCGTATTTCTCGACGTATTCCTGGTACGTCCGGTTGAACCCGAGCTGTGTGGCGATGCTCTCTTCCTCCCCGGCGCTGCCCCGCTCACTCCACCCGGTGGTGCGGAAATACGTCCCCGGATGGGCGTCGAAATACGCACGGTACCGCTCACGGGAGCCCATGAAGAAGGTGATGCAGTCGTGTGCCCTGGGGATGACCAGTTTTGTGCGCGTGGCCCGGAGTCCCGCCACGCCGTTGTTGCACAGGGCATAGCCGAGGAGGGTCGCGTCGTAGA
>DATKVD010000515.1:0-2533 GCA_035530235.1 Planctomycetota bacterium
CGACGGCGGCGGGTGATCGGCGGGTGCGGCTGACGGCGTCGCCGGTGTACGGTCCGTCGCGTCAGCTAGAGCAGGTGCTCCTGACGACGGTGGAGGCGCCGCGTGACGCACACCCACCCGAGAACGACGAGGCCGAGAAGATGGCCAGTCTGGGCGTGATGGCCGCCGGACTGGTGCATGAGCTCAACAACGTCATCGGGGGGATGTCGGGACACGCCGAGCTGGCGATGCTCTATCCCGAGCGGGAAGAGACGACCCGACACGCACTCGAGATCGTCATCCAGAACAGTCGACGGGCACGGGGCATCCTGAATCAGCTGGTCAACTATTCGCAGCAGCAGACGGGTGAGGTCACGTCGGTCAGTCTGGTCGAGGTGATCGAGCAGGTCCTGGACATCACGTCGCGTAACCTCGAACTCGCCGAGGTCCGTGTGGTTCGACGGTTCGACAGCAGTCCCACGGTGGTGGGCCGTCCGTGGCGGCTGCGTCTGCTTCTCGTGAACCTGATGCTCGACGCGATGGACCGGGTGAGACGGAACTCGGAACTCGTCGTGGTCGTTCAGGAATGCCGTGGGGCGGTCGACTGCGCGCGGAAGCCCCCGCGATGCGAGGACAAGGGGTGTGTGCGTCTGGTGCTGAGCTACGAGCTTCAGCCGTGTCCCGTGCCCGTGTCGGAGACCGCCGGATGCTGCGGGTTCGAGCGGACCGCGACGGAGGGTCCGCCACGCCATGACACGTTCGCGGCCGCGTCACGGGCCGTGGGCGAGATGGGCGGCGACATGCGGCTGTCGGAGGACGGTCCCTCACGACGCATCGAGGTGACGATCCCGCTCGACGTGACGTCGTCCGGCGGGGACGCCGTCCAGAATGCCCCGGGGACGGTCGGCCCGCGACGGGCACTGGTGGTGGACGACGAAGAGGTGATCTGCGAACTGGTGAGTGCGGTGCTGACGGACGAGGGGTACGAGGTGATCACGGCCGTGAGCGGCCGCTCGGCGGTGGAGCTGCTGCGCACGCAGAGGTTCGACGTGGTGGTGCTGGACGTGATGATGCCCGGGGAGCTGAACGGGCTGGCGGCCCTGCACGAGATCCGGCAGATCCGGCCGGCGTGTCGTGTGATCCTGATGACGGGACGTCCCCCCGACGACGAGCTGGAGGCACAGTTCCGTCAGGCCGACGCCCACGTCCTGAAGCCGTTCCACTGTCAGCAGTTGATCGACCGTCTGCGGGACGTCGCGGTGTGAAGGCGAACGCCGCACGGGACAAACCTCAGGACGAGCCGCCCTCGTCGGGTTTCTCTTGGGCCTCGGGCGGGGTTTCCCCGTCCGGTCTGGCCATGGGCGGGGCGATGGCGGCCGCCACCGCGCGGTCGGCTTCCTCTCCTTCGAGCACCTGTCCGACGGACCGGAGCTTCTCGTATCGCTTGTCGAGCAGCTTGTCCACGGGGAGTTTCATGAGCTTGGGGAGGTACTTGAGGATCTGTTTCTTGACACTGTCGGCGGTCTTCCTGGGGTCGCGATGTGCCCCGCCGAGGGGCTCGGGGATGATGTCGTCGGCGATGCCGAGTTCCAGGAGACTCTGGGCGGTGAGTCTGAGGGCTTCGGCGGCCTCGGCGGCGTTCTCCCCGCTCTTCCACAGGATCGCGGCACACCCTTCCGGACTGATGACGGAATAGTAGGCGTGCTGGAGGATGGCGAGACGGTCGCCGACGCCGATGCCCAGTGCACCGCCCGAGCCCCCCTCGGCGATCACCACGTTGATGATGGGGGTCTTGAGACGGGCCATCTCCATCAGGTTGACGGCGATGATCTGTGCCTGTCCACGCTCCTCGGCCCCGATGCCCGGATACGCCCCCGGGGTGTCGATGAGTGTGACCACGGGAGCGCCGAACTTCTCGGCCAGACGCATGATCCGCAACGCCTTGCGGTACCCTTCCGGGTGTGCACACCCGAAGTAACAGTTCACCTTCTCCTTGGTGCTTTTCCCTTTCTGGTGTCCGATGAGGGCGATCTTCTCTCCGCCCAGCCGGGCGAACCCGGTCACGATGGCGTGGTCGTCACTGAAGGTGCGGTCCCCGTGGAGCTCGACGAAGTCCTCGGTCATCAGCTCGATGTAGTCGGAGGTCTGCGGGCGGTCGGGATGTCGTGCCACCTGGACGGTTTCCCAGGCGGAGAGGTTGGAGAAGATCTCCTGTTTGAGCCGTTCACAGTCCTTCTTGAGGGCCTTGATGGCGGCGAGGTCCTTGCGCTTGCCGCCCGATTCCAGGGTCTGGATGCGTGCTTCGAGTTCGAGGATGGGTCTCTCGAAGTCGAGTCCGTTGGTCTGTTTGGCCATGAGGGGTCACTCCCTGGGTTCGTGTGAGGGTTCACGGGGTGTTCGGTAGACGGAGATGTCGTGGAGCTGCTTCTGGACGAAGCTGAGGTCGGGCGGTCTGAGGTCACGGTTCTTGCGGAGCATCATGGCGACGAGTTCCTCGAAAGCCGGGTTGACCTCGGGCACGAGACGACTCAAAGGCGGCGGCTCCTGACTGACG
>DATKVD010000516.1:0-9078 GCA_035530235.1 Planctomycetota bacterium
CATCCACGAGTGTTTCAGCCGGAAGACCGCGACCTTCATGATCCTGGGGAATCACTGCACGCGCCGGTGCCGGTTCTGTGCCGTCGAAAAGGGCGACCCGGAACCGGTCGACCCTGCGGAATCGGAGCGCGTGGCCCGGGCCGCACGGCAGCTCGGGCTCAGGCACGTCGTCATCACGTCCGTCACGCGCGACGACCTCGACGACGGCGGGGCCGCCCACTTCGCACGGACCGTCGAGGCCGTCCGCCGGGTGACCGGTGCGACCGTGGAGGTACTGACGCCCGATTTCCGGGGAAACACCGACGCCGTCCGAACGGTTGTCGAAGCCCGGCCGGACGTGTACAATCACAACCTGGAAACCGTGCCGTCGCTCTACGCGGACGTCCGGCCCGGGGCCGACTATGGGCGTTCCCTCGCGCTCCTCGAGCGGGTCAAGGAACTCGACGGTGGCATCCTGACCAAGAGCGGACTGATGCTCGGGCTGGGGGAGAAGACCGACGAAGTGCTGGACGTGCTCGCGGACCTCCGGCGGGCCGGGTGCCATCTCCTGACATTGGGTCAGTACCTGGCGCCGTCGACGGCGCACCTGCCTGTGGCGCGGTTCGTGCCCCCGGAGGAATTCGACGAACTCGGCACCCGGGCAAGAAAGATGGGCTTCTCGGCCGTGGCGTCGGGACCGTTCGTCAGAAGCTCACACAACGCCGCGGCGCTTTACGCCGAGGCACGGCGAGAAAAGGTGGGACGGACGTGAGTATGGGCAAGTTCATCGTCCTGGAGGGTCCCGAGGGGTCGGGGAAGAGCACGCACATCGTGGGCCTGTGCCGGCGTCTCGAAGAGGAGGGACACCGGGTGCGACTGGTCCGCGAGCCGGGCGGAACCATCATCGGCGAGGCCGTCCGTGACGTGCTGCTCGACCCGGAACACTCACGGATGACCGTCGGGACGGAGCTGCTGCTCTACATGGCCTGCCGGGCCCAGCTGGTGCACGAGGTCATCCGTCCCGCACTCAAGGAAGGACTCATCGTGGTCGCCGACCGCTTTCTGACCAGCACCATCGTCTACCAGGGCATCGCGGGCGGCATGGGGGCCGAAGAGGTGAAGAAGCTCTACCGGGCAACGTGCGGAGACGTCGAGCCCGACCTGGTGGTGGTGCTCGACGTTCGCGCCGAGGTGGGACTCTCACGCGTGCAGCGCACCTTCGACCGCATGGAAAGCAAGCCCATCGCGTTCCACCACCGTGTCCGGGAAGGATACCTGGCCGTCGCGAAGGACGAGCCCCACAACACCGTCGTCGTGGACGCCTCGAGGGCCGTCGACGAGGTGGCCGACGCCGTCTGGCAGGAGGTGAAGCAGCGTGTCCTTTCGTGACGTGCCGGGACAGGACCGTGCCATCGAGTTCTTCCGTCGGGCGTACCGCTCCGGACGACTGGCACATGCCTACGTCCTGGTGGGTCCGGAGGGCGTGGGCAAGCGTCTGCTGGCACGTGCCCTGGCCCGGTACGTCTTCTGCGCGGACCGCGGCGACGACGCCTGCGGCGTCTGCCGTCCGTGCAGGCTCATCGCGGCCGACCGGTTCGGCGACCTGCACTGGTACCGCCGTCCCGAAGGCAGGCAGCAGCTCGTCGTCGAGGTCATCGAGGACCTCCTGCATGCCGCCAACCTGAAACCCCTCGAGGCCGACCGCAAGGTGTTCGTCCTCGAGGACGCCGACAAGCTGAACCCCGCCGGCGCCAACCGACTTCTGAAGCTCCTCGAGGAGCCGCCCCCCGAGTCACTGCTCCTGCTCCTGGCACTCGACGTGCGGGACTTCCTGCCCACCATCCTGTCACGGTGTCACGTCGTTCGTCTGCAGCCGCTTGCGGTGGACGACCTTGCGGTCCGACTGACGCGTGATACCGGGTGCTCGCCGGAGCAGGCACGCTTCCTGGGACACTTCACGATGGGCAGTCCGGGCCTGGCGGCGGCCCTTGCAGTGGGGACGTTCTTCGAGGAGCGTGACCGGCTCATCGACATGATGGTCTCGATGGACACCCACGGACGCTTTGCGGTTGCCGAGGAGATGTTCAAGCAGGCCCAGAGCGGCACGGACACCACCCAGGAGAGACGTGAAGCACTGGTCCGGTTCCTCGACGTGATCGCCCTTTTCTACCGTGACGTCCTGGCGGCGGCCCTGGGAGACGGTGAGACGCCGCTGATCAACGAGGACCGTGCGGCGGACGTGACGGCGCTTGCCGCACGTCTTCCGGCCGAGCGTGTCCGACGCATCCTCACGAGCGTCGACGAGGCGAGACGTGCCCTGGGCCTCAACGCCAACCAGAAGCTCCTGCTCGAGAATCTGACTTTTGATGTTGCGCAACTCCAGTCGTTATGATATGTTATGAGAAGTGAGCGGGTGAGCGCTCACGGACGGCGGCGCCTGACGGACCGTCGGAAACCAGGACATCCACGCGCGGCGGACCTTGCCGTCCGTCGCGGTTCGAGGACCAACCATGGCGTACTACGTGCTCGCCAAGTACGGCGAGATTTCCCATATGACGACGTTCCGCACCGAGCTGGCCGACCTGAAGCGCGGCGAGCGTGTCATTCTGCGCAGTGACCGCGGCACCGAACTCGGCACCATCGTCAACCCCTCCTTCGAGAGTGAACAGCCCCCCGAGGGCGGCGTCCAGGGGGAGATCCTCCGTCGGATCACCCGTGAAGACCTTGGCCGCATCCGTCAGATCGAAGAGACGGACAAGACCGCGGAGATGAAGTTCTGCAAGGCATGCATCACGTCTCACGATCTTCCCATGAAGCTGGTGGACGTCGAGCACATCTTCGGCGGCGAGAAGATCATCTTCTACTTCCTGGCGGAGGGCCGGGTGGACTTCCGACAGCTGGTGAAGGACCTGGCGAAGGAATACCGCACACGGATCGAGTTGAAGCAGATCGGCGTCCGTGACGAGGCACGACTGCTGGCCGACTACGACCACTGCGGACGTGAGATCTGCTGCCGGTCGTTCATCCGTGACCTGCAGCCCGTGACCATGAGGATGGCCAAGGCCCAGAAGGCCACACTGGACCCGACCAAGATCTCCGGTCGGTGCGGTCGACTGATGTGCTGCCTGCGCTACGAGGACAAGGTGTACGACGAGATGAAGAAGCAGCTCCCACGCAAGGGGGCGACGGTCGTCACCGAGCGCGGGGAGGCCGAGGTCATCGACTACGACATCATCTCGCAGACCCTCCGTGTGGAGACCAAGGACGGACACATCATCAAGGTGCTGATGAAGGAAGTGAAGAAGGTCATCCCACGGGACGAGAAGGAGTACCAGAAGCGACAGCAGGAACGGGCCCAGCAGCGCACGCAGCAGCCCGCGGATGCGACCGAGCAGAAACGCGCCGGTTCACGCTCACGTCGGGGTCGCGGCAGGCAACGCGGCGGCAGAAGCGGTCAGGGACCGGGCGGTTCCGGAAACGGAGGGGCCCCCACCGGACCGGTCGACACCCCGCAGGTCGGCCGAGACAGTTCGGGGGACCCGGACGACACGAGCGGACCTCCACCAGACACCTCCGGAAATTCGTCACAGCATGAAGGATGACACCCGTGAGCCCCGGTAAGTTCTTCATCACCACCGCCATTCCCTATCCCAACGCCGCCCCGCACGTCGGCACCGCCTTCGAGGCCGTCGGCACCGACGTCATGGCACGATGGAAGCGTCTCACCGGCTGCGACGTGTTCTTCCTGACGGGCACCGACGAGCATGCCGAGAAGGTCTCGAAGGCCGCCCGTGAACGCGGCATCCCGACCGAGCAGCTCGTCGAGGAAATGGCCGAGGTATGGAAAGAGGCCTGGGCCCAGATGGCGATCTCCCACGACCGCTTCATCCGCACCGAGGAGGAAGACCACAAGCGGTCGGTGGCCAAGTTCTGGCGCACCGTCCGTGACAAGGGTGACATCTACCTCGGGACCTACGAGGGACTCTACTGCATGCCCTGCGAGAGCTACTGGACGCAGACACAGGCCAAGGGGGGCGTGTGTCCCGAGTGCGGCCGGGCACTCGAAACCCTCAAGGAGCCGGCCTACTTCTTCGCACTCAGCAAATATCAGAAGCCCCTCGAGAAGCTCTTCAATGAGCACCCCGAGTTCCTGCTGCCCGAGTACCGTCGACGGGAGATGGAGGAGAACTTCCTCAAGCCCGGACTCAACGACATCTGCATCAGCCGGACGACCATCCACTGGGGCATCCCCGTTCCCGACGACCCGAAGCACGTGGTCTACGTCTGGTTCGACGCCCTCATCAATTACCTCACCGGTGTGGGCTACGGGACGGACGAGAAGCGGTTCGAGAAATGGTGGCCGGCGGACCTTCACGTCCTGGGCAAGGACGTGGTGCGGTTCCATTCACTGTTGTGGCCGGCCATGCTGATGGCGGCGGGACTGCCGGTGCCGAAGCGCGTGTTCGGACACGGGTTCGTCCAGGTGCTCGCCGATGGCGACGCCGAGGGACCCGTCAAGATGAGCAAGTCGCTCGGGAACATCGTGAGACCCGGCGACATCATCGCCAAGTACGGTGCCGACGCCTTCCGCTACTTCATGATGAGGGAAATCAGCTTCGCGGGCGACGGGGCCTACAGTGAGCGCAACCTCGCCGTCCGTCACAACAACGACCTCGGCAACGACCTGGGCAACCTGGTGCTGCGGACACTGTCGATGATCGAGCGCTATCTGGACGACAAGGTCCCCGAAGGCAATCACGACGACGTCGTCAACTGGCCCGAGCGTGACAAGGTGCTTCACGCCGTGGCCGAGGAGCTGCACGAGACCGTGCCCGCACTCATGGACGAACTCAACTTCTCGGCCGCCCTCGACGCCATCTGGCCGCTGGTGCGGGCCGCAAACCGCTACGTCGAGGAGAACAAGCCCTGGGACCTGGCCAAGCACCCCGACCAGCGCGAGCGACTCGGCGTCGTCATGTACAACCTCGCCGAGTCCTGTCGTCTGCTCTCGGTCTGGCTCACCCCGTTCGTCCCGTCCACCACCGAGAAGATGCAGACGCAGCTTTCCTGCGGAGGTGACGACCGGGACTTCGACGAGCGCGTGAGCTGGGGCGGCATGAAGCCGGGCACGGTCATCCGAAAGGGCAAGCCCCTCTTCCCACGACTCGATCTGCCGGGGGAAGAGCAGGCCGCTCCGTGAGCGGCTCCACCCGTGCCCTCGCCACAAGCTGTGGAGAGACCGGATGACTCAACGGAAGATTGCGGTGTTGGGAGGCGGCAACGGCGCCCGAACCGTGGCGGCGGACATGACCCTCGCCGGCCACCGGGTCCATCTCTTCGAGTTCGAGAAGTTCCACGACAACGTCGCCGCCATCTTCGAAGGCAGGACCGTCACGATTTCGGGAAAAGCCCGGGAGGGTACGGCCAGGATCGCACTGGCGACGCACGACATTGCCGAAGCCGTCGCCGGTGTCGAGATGGTCGCCGTCATCGTCCCGGCGCTCTACCACGGCCTGTACGCCGAGCACCTTGCGGCCCACCTCCGAGACGGGCAGCACGTCGTCTTGATGCCCGGCACCTTCGGGAGTTTTGAATTCATCACGACCGCCCGGGCGAACGGCATGAAAGCGGACGTCACGGTGACCGAGCTGGACACGCTGCCCTACGCCACGCGTATCGTCGGACCCGCCGAGGTCAAGATCTTCCATGCCCTGCCGGTGTTCGGGGCCGGGGTGCTCCCGTCTGAGAGAAGCGACGAGGTCCTCGCCATCCTCAGGGATCTCTATCCCGGTGTCACGAGGTTCCGTGACGCATTGGAAGCCGGGCTCTCGAACTGCAACCCCGTCATCCACCCCCTGGGCGTGCTCATGAACGCGGGACGTATTGAATATTCCCGCGGGGAATTCTATTATTACGAGGAGGGCATCACGCCCGCCACGGCACGTGCCATGGAGGCACTGGACGAGGAGCGTCTGGCGATCGGCCGAATGCTCGGGCTCGACATGCCCCGCCAGGCGGAAGCCCTCCACGCCGTCGATTACGGCCCCGAGGGCGACCTCTGGGAGACGCTGAAAGGCAGCAAGGGCCTGACACCCATCAAGGGACCGACCTCACTTGCCAGCCGCTACGTGACCGAGGACATTCCCATCGGGCTCGTCTGCTGGTCGCAGTTGGGAGAGATGATCGGCGTGCCGACACCCCTGATGCGGGCAACGGTTGAGATCGGCATCGCCATTTCGGGCGTCGATTACTGGCAGACCGGCCGGACGATGGAGAAGTGCGGCATCGCCGGGATGACCGCACCGGAACTCCGCGAATACGCAAGAACCGGCGTCCGGTAATCCGCCCGCGACCCGTCAACAGGCGCAGGACGACACCGCATGGATCGAAAGAAGGAAAAATCACTGGAAGAGGTGGTCCGGGAGAAGGGCCGGTATGACATCGAAGCGTACCGGTTCGTCTTCCAGGGACTGGACCACCTGCTTCAGAAGCTCGGCAAGCGCCGACACGTGACGGGTGCGGAACTGTCCCACGCCATCCGCGAACTGGCCCTCGAGCGCTTCGGATACCTGAGCCGCACCGTCCTCAACACCTGGGGCGTCCACGAGACACACGATTTCGGCGAGATCGTCTACCACCTCGTCGAGAACGAGCTGATGAGCAAGACCGACGAGGATCGCATCACCGACTTCGACGACATCTACGACTTCGAGGAAGCCTTCGACCGCGGATACCACCCGCCTTCCCCCAAGAAACACCACGAAAAGGACACGTGAGCACGGTTGCCTTGGGCGACGCCTGAAGCACAAAGCGTAAGAGCGTCTAGCAAAATAAGGCGTTCCCCCTGCCGACTCCGTCATCGGCTCGATGCATCGGGGCGTCGGCCGGATTCGACAGCCCCGTAAGGGGCGCAGGGATTTGGCCGGGGGCGCAAGCCCCCGGTGCGCAGGCGAACAAAGCCGCTCAGCCCCGAAGGGGCGGCAGAAACGCTGCGAGACTTCCTGTCGCCCCGTTGGGGCTTGGCCAAGTATGACGACTTCTTACCGGGGGCTCGCGCCCCCGGCTATTGACTGACGCCCCTCACGGGGCTCATCGTCAACGGCAACAGCTTATCTTGTTAGATGCTCTAAACCATGACAACACCACTCACCTTCAACTGCATGACGACGGCCATCGGCTCGGTGCCCTTCACCGATGCCGCGGCCTCGGCACGCTTCGTCCTCGACAGCGGCATCGACGTCCCCTTCTGGCCGCAGCTGCCGAAGCGGGATTTCCGGGAGCTGATGAACCCGCAGTTCGCCGAGGGACTCCCGTGCTTCAGGACCGACCGGGCGACGAAGCGCACGTGGTTCGAGGTGGGTGATGACAAGCCCGAGCAGATGACGCACTTCTACGAGAAGCTTCTGGCGGGAGATCACGAGACACTCGGGCTTTCGGAGGACGTCGCGGCGGGATACCACGCGTTCCTCGACGAACTGCGGTCGCGCGCCCTGCACTTCGACTGGCTCAAGGGGCAGGTCACGGGCCCCATCACGCTGACGCTCTCCATGCAGGACCAGGACCGACGTCCCGTCTACTACGACGCCGAGCTTCAGGAAGCGGCCGTCCAGGCCCTCATCGTCAAGGGCACTCAGCAGGTCGAGGCCCTCGGCCGGTTCGCCGAGCGGGTGCTCATCTTCATCGACGAGCCGGTGCTGGCCGCGTTCGGGACCTCCGCCTACCTCAGCCTGAAGGCCGAGGACGTCGTCCGGCTCATCGACGCCGTGGCCGGACCCCTCCGGGAAGCTGGAGCCGTGGTGGGGGTGCACTGCTGCGGCAACACCGACTGGGCCATGATGACGCAGACCAAAACGGACGTCCTGAGCTTCGACGCCTACGGCTACGGCGACAGCGTGTGTCTCTACCCGGCGGAGGTCGGACGGTTCCTCGACCGTGGCTCGGCACTCGCGTGGGGGATCGTTCCCACGAGTGAGGAGGTCCGCACGGAGACGGCCGAGACGCTTGCCGCGCGGCTCGACGAACAGATGCAGCACCTGGCCTCACGCGGCATCGACATGGACCGCCTCGAGACACAGGCCCTCATCACGCCGAGCTGCGGCACCGGACCGATGGAGGAGGCCGACGCCCTGAAGGCATTCGGGACGCTTGTCGACCTCGGGAGGAAGCTCCGCGACCGATGAACACCGACGTGCATTCCCCCACACCCGATGCGTTCCTGACGGACTACCACATACACGTGACGGCCTGGCGCGGCAAGGACCCCGAGATGACCGTGGCGGGGGCACTGCGGCGTGGCCGGGAACTCGGTCTCGTGGAGATCGGTCTGCTCGAGCACCTTGCCCCGTCGCGGGGCCGGCCCGTTTCGTCGCTCGAAGGTATCCGGAACGACCTGGAGACGGTGAAGGTCCCCGAAGGTCTGCGCGTCGTTCGCGGCGTCGAGACCGACGTCACGCCGGAAGGGACGTTCGAAGGGCCGCCGGACGTCCGTAAAGCGCTCCAACTGGACTACGTCACCGCCGCCGTTCACGGGGCGTCGCCCGGCACCCCGGACACGGACCTCCTCGAGGACCACCTCCGCCGGATGCTCGCCGTGCTCGAAGGCGAGACGCCCTTCGAGATCATGGCCCATCCCTGGCGGGGCGCCTACAAACGGGCCGTGGCCGCACTCGGACGCCCCCCCTCGTTCGACGTGGTCCCGGCGGCGATGCAGGAGAAACTCATCGAGGCGTGCGCCGCGCGGGGCGTCGCCGTCGAGGTCAACGCGGCTTCCCCCCTCGACGACCCCGCCCACGACGCCTTCCTCGCGAGGGCGCTTGCCGCCGGACTCAAGCTTGCGACCGGGTCGGACGCCCATTACCTTCGATCGATCGAGGCCCATCGGCGCTGCGTCGATGCGTTGAAGCGGATCGGCGCGGGACCCGCGGACGTCAGGCGACCCGCCACATCGCACGCTACCCAACGACAGGACGAGTCATGAAGCGCGAAGAGCGCATCGAACGATTCCGTCGGGCACTGTCCGCATGGTACGTGCGGCACAAGCGCGACCTCCCCTGGCGCGGAAAGCGCGACCCCTACGCCGTCTGGGTCTCGGAGATCATG
>DATKVD010000517.1:0-2685 GCA_035530235.1 Planctomycetota bacterium
CACAGCTCGATCCGATCGCTCACGCCGATCAACACGACCTTCTTCTCGAGACCCGCCACCTTTTTCAGGTGCTCGGGGATCAGAATCCTCCCTGTCCTGTCCGGCGTCACTTCCACCGCGCTGCCGTAGAAAAGGCGGAAGAACCGTCGCGATTTGATCTCGGCGACTTCTTCCGCCTTCCGGGTCTCCAGCAGCACCCGCATCCTCTCCCACGTGCTGCCCGAGTACATCGCCAGGCACTTCTCGAACCCGCGCGTCAGAAAAAACTTGATCTCCCCTTCCGCTTTCTCTACGATCTCACGGTAGGCTTGGGGAACCATCAGCCTGTTCTTGCTGTCGAGCGTGTGGTCGAACCGGTTCGTGAAGCTGATGGTGCCGGGCATCGCGGGGCTCCAAGGACGTGGCCCTGTTCCCACTCGGTGACACAAGGACCATACTGGTTCCCACCCTCTCCCATCAAGTTTTTTCCGCGTATTTCTGCGCCCGGCCCTCACCCTAAGTCCATAATCCACAGCATATTGGGGTCATTAGCGGGCTGTGCCCTCATATCTCGTGGTTGCGCCCGGTCCCGAGAAATTTCGCTTGCATGTGCCACCGAATACGCCGTAACTTCCAGCCGCATAAAGACTTATGGTCATGGAGGGCCAGAGACCCCATGAGGAGCCCGCTGGAAGGCTCTTCCCGGACATGGGCCGGAAAACGCAAGCCTGCCTCCCACGCCGCGCAGAGTGGCCTGATTCCGCGATTCCCCGACACCGAAGCGCACCGGGAGCCTTCGGAGATATCGTGGGGTTGAGGGCAGTCGGGGGGAAGGCGGGCGGCTACCGGCGGACGCTGCGCCCTCGTAAGAGTTCCGCGTAGAGCCGCGCGTGGGCGGTCGTCATGGCGGCAATCGAGTAGGTTCGCGCCGTCTCCATGCCCGCCGTCGCGAGGCTTTTCCTCAGTGCGGCGTCCGTCGCGAGTCGGCCAATTGCGGCCGCAAGGGCCGCGGGGTCGTCGGGCGGCACCAGGAGTCCGTTCACGCCGTCGCGGATAAGGTCGCGCGTCCCAACCACGTCGGTCGCCACCACCGGACAACCGGCAGCCATCGCTTCAAGCACGACGTTCGGCAGGCCTTCCCACCGGCTGGGCAGCACCAGGATATCGGCCTCACACAGGAGGTCCGGCACATCGTCACGTGGACCGGGGAAGCGGACGTTCTCGAGTCTCAACTCACGGGCAAGATGCTCGAGCCGTGTGCGGTCCGGCCCCTCCCCCACGAGTTCGAACGTCACGTCGCATCGCGGGTGAAGCATCGCCGCCGATCGCAGAAGCACGTCCACGCCCTTCTGCTCGGCGAGCCGCCCGACGAAGAGCACCTTGATCCCCGTCCCTTCGCCCCGACGCCCCTCAAGCGCTGAAAACCGTTGGAGGTCCACGCTGTTCGGTATGACCCTGATCCTTCTCCCCTCCAGGCCCTGCTCCGTCATGTAGTCCCGCAGGCTCTCGGAATTGGTCAGGATGCAATCGGCCAGGGGGGAGGTAAGACGCTCGAGAAGGAGGTGCAGGCGTCTGGGCTCGGCCACCCGGATGCTGGACACGACGACCGGCACACGTGCGAGGCGGGCCGCCAGGCGCCCCAGGACGTTGGCGTGAAGCAGCCACGTGTGCAGGATGTCCGGGCGCACCGACCGCAGCCAGCCGAGGAGCCGGCCCATTACGCGGCAATCGCTCCGGCCGGCCATGTGCAGGTCCGTGACGGCAGCCCCCGCCGCACGCACGTCCTCCCCGACCGCCCCCACGGGCATCAGCGACGCGACCGACACGTCGAAGCATCGGCTGTCGAGGCCCCTGACGAGCATCGCGAGGTTCCTCTCGGCACCCCCGACGTCCAGGTCGGTAATGAGATAGGCGATTCGCATCGTTCTTGCGTTCATGTCGGCACCGTCACCATTCTACCCGAAGGCCCGCCGGTCGCAAGGGGCGGTTTTTCTGTTGCCGCGCCGTCCCACGGCAATAGACTATCGCCGTGGAGGAACCATCCATGGACCCCAGTGACTTCGACTACCACCTGCCGCACGAGATGATCGCGCAGCGTCCGGCCGACCGGCGTGACGCCTCGCGACTCCTGGTCCTCCGCCGCAAGGATGGCGTCATCCAGCACCGGCGTTTCACGGACGTCGTCGACTTCCTCCGCCCACAGGACGTGCTGGTCATCAACGACACGCGCGTGATGCCGTGGAAGGTGACCGGCAGACGTGCAACGGGGGGCAGGATCGAGGGGCTGCTTCTGGAAGCACGTCCCGACGGCGCCTGGCTTGCCATCTTCAAGTCGCACGGGAAGCTCCTTGAGGGCGAAAGGCTGCGACTCTTGGATCGGCGTCTGACGGCGCATCTCGTCGCCAGGGACGACGAGGGCATCTGGACGGTCCGCTTCGACGAGCCGGACGCAGCGGAGATCCTGCGCGACCACGGCTACGCACCCCTGCCGCCCTACATCCGAAGGACCGGGGACGACCCGGACCTGGCGGGACTCGACCGTGAGCGATACCAGACGGTGTTCGCCGAGCGACCGGGCGCGGTAGCAGCACCCACGGCGGGACTCCACTTCACGCCGGGGCTGCTCGAGACCATCCGCACGCGGGGCACGGCCATCGTCACGGTGACGCTGCACGTGGGACTCGGGACGTTTCAGCCGGTGAAGAC
>DATKVD010000518.1:0-6033 GCA_035530235.1 Planctomycetota bacterium
ACCCCGGGTCTAGTCTCCTCTCTAGATTTCCAATGGATTCGGGGGTTTTGGGGGTATTGTATGAGGCTGGGCGTGAACTGTCCCCGGGACTGTTGTACTGTCCCCGGGGAAGTCCACTGGAGGTCTCCCGGTACTCCCGGACCTGCGGAGTCCCGGAGCATCATCGGTACCCAGGACCCCGTTAAGGGGTCCGGGTACCGGGTCCGCGAGTCCCGGGGGACCGTTGTGGACGGTGGTTTTCAGGTCGTCTGACCGTTTTGTTCGTTTGAGGGCGGTTGCCAGTTCTTAGGCACCCAGAGCCGGACGTTCCGGTGCCGGCCGGAGGGTACGGGGGCCAGCTTGGCGATGCCCTCGCCACCCCAGCGGACGAGGATCCGGCCGCAGGTGCCGACCCGGCAGCCGAGGAGCCGATCGTACTGCTTGGCCGTGTGCGCTGGGTCCTCGACGAGGAGGGTGGCGAGCCGGGTCTCGATCTCGAGCTGGCGGTCCTTCTTCGGGGGGCGCTCGCGGGGCGGTGGGGGCGGGGGGGCCTCGCACGGCACCCGGGCGGCAAGTTGGGAGCTCTGGAGCCGCCCATCAAGCCGGGTCCGGCGGGCGGCGCCCGGGGTCGGGTCCTGGAGGAGCCGCTCGAGCACGAGTTCGTGATACGCGGCCTGCCAGCAGTCGCCGCAGACCGGCCGGATGTTGCCCCCGGCGCCCTCTGACCACCGCTCGGGCATCGGTTTCCCGCAGAGCGGGCACTTGACGTGCGGCTGTTCACTCAGAGTCCCCATTTTCGACCTCCCAACTGAGCCTTCCGAGGGCCTACTGGCAAGATCGGCCCGGGACCGCCCCCTGTCAAGGAACCCGCGGAACGGCGGGCCTCGAATCCCCTTGACGGACCAGCAAGATGCGTGCCACAATACCATTGACGACGTACTCTTCTGTAAAAAGGAGAACCATGTGACCGACACGATGAGTGGGACCGGCGACGCGGGCAGCGGGGCACCGAGCTCCGACTCCCCCGGCCCGGTCGCTGATGGTGCGGTAGGTGCAGGTGCAGTAGAGACGGGCGCGTCGGCTGACGGCGGAAGCGTTCCTGCCGTCGGTGGCGATGCGCGGCCCGGCCCGGCGCCGAGTGCGGGATCCGCAGTTCCGGCGACTGTGGCGGGCGAGTACCTCTTCGGCGGACGCAAGTTTCGGGATCAGGGGCACGCGGAGCAGTTCTTCCGCACTCAGCTCGGCAAAGTGCCGGGAATCGAGAAGCGCCTGGCGGGCCTGGACCAGCTCGAGCAGGAGAATGCCGAGCTTCACAGGCGCCTGAATCTGCGGAACGCCGAAGGAGGGCAGGGAAGACCACGGGAAGCCACGCCCGCGAAGCCGAAAGGCGGTTGGGGACAGGAGCTTATTGAGAGCGGCGATCTCGCACTCATCAATGAGCTGGCCGAGCAGAAGGGCGTCGGACATGCCCTTTACGCGATGGCCGAGCTCATGGGTGAGCGCACCCAGACCTTACTCGATCAGACGGTCGAGCAGCGGGTTGGGGAGCGAATCGGCGCCATCGAGAAGCGACAGGAGTTCGGCGAGCACATGGGGAACGTCATGACGGCGGTCAGGAAACTGGCCCCCGAGTACCCCGAGCTCGATGAGAAGAACGACTCCCCCGAAGCCGTAGAAGCCCGCGAGGCGATTCTGGCAATCTGGCGGTCACTCTCACCGGCCGAGGCTCTCGGTGACCCGGAGACCTCCCTTGACTACGCGGTCCACAAGTACCGCCGGCTCAACGGGACTCCGGCGTTTGCCGTGCCGCCGGGGTCGAACGCATCAACCTCCGCGCGTGTGGCGTTGGCAGCCGAGCGCGCCGCGGGCAGCCAGGCGGTCCTCGATGAGGGTACGCCTTCCAAGCCACGGCCTTCGGGTGTCCCCCGCACCGCTCAGGAGGAACTTGCAGACGAACTAGGCGAAGTGGATCGGAACGTCGCTCGAGGTTCTTCCGGTATGAACCTCGGCGTCAGACGGGTCTCCTAAGCCTGACCACAACGGAGTGACGCCATGTACCAGCCTGGCACACTGCCCGACGCCACAGTGCTCACAGGGCAGCGCACCATCACCGACGTTGTCCCACAGCGCATCATCCCCCAGATCGAGGACAAGATCCTCTTTCGTCGTCCCAACAAGAGCCCCTTCGTCACCTTCTCGAAGACGGTGAGGGGGTCGAAGACCGTCCCGAACCGCACGTTCGGGTGGATGTCCCGGGACGAGTACCCCCGCCTGTCGAAGGTCGCGGACGTTTCCGTGGCCGCCGACGGAGTGACCCTCAACGTCGAGGCCGGGACCGGCGTGCGCTTCTCCAAGAACGCGCTCGTGCTGAACACCGCGACCGATGAGGTTTTCCGCGTCTCGGTCGTCGCGACCGACGCTCTCACCATCCAGCGGATCTGCAACGGCCAGATCATGTTGAAGGATCAGACCCTCGTCATCCTCGGTTCGGCCTGCCTCTCCGGCGACGTGAAGGGCGAGATGAAGTCCCTCGTGGACGTGTACGACGAGAACCACTGCCACATCGTCCGCACCGGGTGGGGCTTCGATCGGCGCCAGAAGAACACCGCGCTCTATGGCGGCCGTGATCCCAAGATCGAGAAGGACGACCACACCACGAAGCACGCGATGGATCTCGAGTACGTCTCGCTCTTCTCCCGCAAGTCGTTGACCGTGGACGGCACAACCGGTGGCGAGATCACCACGACCCGCGGCTTCTTCGAGTCCGTCGAGCCCTACAGCGTGTGGGACCTCGAAGGCACCCGTCCCGACTTCAAGGATTTCAACCGCGTACTCGAGTACGCGATGGCCGAAGGCGACGGCGGGTACATCTCCATGAAGGGCGACGCGACCAAGTACTTCATGTACGGCCCGGCCTGGGGAACACTCATCGACGAGTGGTGGATGAACCGCCTGACGTTCGAGAACGACGCCTCGAACAAGGGTATCGGCTTCAAGATCGGGTTCGTCGAGACCGGCCACGGCCGCCTCGGCCTGCTCCGGCAGCCGCTCTTCGTCGGTCCGTTCGCGGGTCACGCTGCGATCGTGGACTTCAATCACGTCGAGATGCGGTATCACGAGGGCGGTCAGACCATGCTGAAGGAGCACATCGAGCTTCCGGGCACGGACGGTGAGGAGCACGAGTATCTCACCGACTTTGGGCTCAAGGTCGAAGCGCAGTTCCGGCAGCACACGATCTTCAAGAACCTGGGCGCCGCCGCGTAAGCGGTCCCAAAACCCTGAGAAAGGTGACAAACGACCATGCGTAAGCTCATCACACTCATCGGGGTCGCGGCTCTCGCGCTGGCGGCCCTCTACGTGCCCTATGCCGACTCGCAGGTGACCTACAGCGGCACCCTCAAGGACTCGCTGTACACCAACGTGTCCGCCGACGACACCGACGTTGCGCTCCTCGTCCGCTACGTGGGGGCCACCCCCACCGCGACCGACACCGTGACCGTCGAGGCCGCCGGCGACCTCACGTTCAAGCAAAACGGCGTGGCCGACACCACGCTCGAGTGCCCGGTCTCCGGCGCCCTCGGCGGGATCATTGACGTGTCCGACGTGGCCTGCGACAGCTTCGGTGAAGTCGTGGACATCATCAACGCCTCCGCCGACTGGGAAGCCGTGCTACTCGACGTGATGCGCTCGGACCTGACCGACGACGTGCTGCTTGCGGCTGCCGCCGCGGACGCGACCGGCAAGGACGGGCTGAGCCTCTACCTCGACACCACCCAGACCCCGTTCATCCACAGCAAGGCACTCGTGCCTGGACGCACGTTCAAGTGGTTCATGCCCGCGGAGTCGATCAACGGGAAGACGATCAACAACCCGTACCTCGGCACCTACAGCATCCTGGGGTCCGTGACGTTCAAGACCACCTACGGTGCCGGAACCTCCGCGTTCTATGTGTACGCGGTGGTCCCGACACGAAGTGGAGAGACCGTCACGCAACTCTGGACCGAGGCCAGCGCGGCGACGAACACCCTGAAGACCATCGGCGCCTCCACCTGGCCGTTCGGGCTCATCGGGAAGAAGGACGCGAAGATCATCTACCGTGTCGTGAACACCGACGCGATGTCGGTCACCGTGTCCTCGGCCTACGGCTTGCTCTACAACTACTAGTTCCTCCGGCACCTACGGGTGCCGAGACCGGGGCGGTTCGGAGAGTCCGGGCCGCCTCGGCATCGTGCTCTAAAAAGGAGAGACGCTTTGAGCAAACAGAGGGTCACAACGGGAATGCGAACCGCAGGCTCCTCGGAGCCCCAGGTCGCCGACGACCTCGTGAAGCCGCGGCCGTTGCGCTTCACCGAGGCGTCTGAGCCGTTTCCGACTCGCTTCCAGTCGAAGACGCAGTACCTCATCATCACCCTGAACATTCCCCAGCAGCTTCCCGACGGCATGATGAAGGACAACAAGTTCAACGTCACGTTCGAGGGCGGCTTCGTGGACATCACGAAGAAGGGGTATCCGTTCGCGCCGCGGATCGTGTCCGAGAAGCTCCAGAAGCTCTCCGGCTACGGGCTCGGCAAGAAGTTCTGGGACGCGGAAGCGTTCGCGGCTCAGGCTGACGCCAGCGCGACCGACGCCTTTCTCGCCCAGGCGAAGGCTCTCGCCGCCGACCCCGAGAAGCGTGCGGCGCTCAAGGCGATCCTCGCAGACGACTTCGTGTTGCCGAACCTTCCGCCCGCCGATCCCTCGGCGGAGTGACGGACGGTCGGCGAGCGGGGCACCCCCTGTCCCGCCGCCGCCTTGAGACGTAGCAGACGCAGGGTAGCGCAGCCAGGTAGCGCGTCGGGCTCATACCCCGAAGGCCACCGGTTCAAATCCGGTCCCTGCCACCAACCTTTCGTAGGAGCTTCCTCTCATGGCACTTCTCTCGGGCTGGCCCGGCGACACCGACGTTGAGGACGACGGGTCTGGGCAAATCGGGACCGTCTGGAACAAAACGTGGAAGGACGCCGAGCGTGCCTCGATCGAGGATCAGGTCCACAGCGCGACCAACCCGACGATCAAGCCGAAGACGACAACCGACCTCGTGAAGACCGCGGGCGGGTCCTGTACCGATCTTCCGACCCGTCTGGATGTGGCGCTCAACGCCGACGGCACCCCGAAGGCCGTCGCCGGTCAGGCGTCCGAGGCCCAGGTCTCCGCGATCATCGGCCACGGGAATTGGGTCCAGAACGACAACTTCCTGATCTGGGCGAAGGGCGACGCGGTGGCGCCGACGAGCTGGGTGCTCGACACGATCACGGCCGCGCGCGCCGGCACCGGGCTCGGTGATACCACCACGAAGTGCGGCCCGTACTGCGTGAAGCTCACCCGCGCCGCCGTGGACGGCAGTCTGTCGCAGTTCCTCATGAACACCACCAGCTTCGGTGTGAGCGGGGCTTGCTTCCAGGGACGCACGTTCGGCTTCGGATGCTGGATCAAGACCAGCGTCTCGACCCAGGCCCGCCTCCGTCTCTACGATGGCGTGACCAGCTCCTACACCGACTACCACGTCGGCGACGGCACATGGAAGTGGTACTCGGGCACCCACACGCTCTCGGGGTCCGCGACGCAGATCAAGGTGTTCGCCGACATGCTCAACAGCTCGGGCGACGCCTACTTCTCGGGGGTCACCGTGGTTCCCGGGACACTCCCACCGAGCGATTGGGTGCCGTGCCCCATGGTCACCGGCACGATCAAGTGGCAGAAGGTCGGCAGTGTCGCTGTTGTTGCCGACATCGACCGTTTCGATCACTGGCGTCCGCTGATCGTGCGCGACGTTCGGTTGATCGCGAAGACCGCTCCACTCACGACGGCGATCAAGGTGGACGTGAACGTGTACGACGGCGCGGCGTGGCAGTCCATGTTCACCACGAAGCCCGAGATCGCGGCCTCCGCGTATCGGAGCGTGCTTGCCAAGCCGGACGGCACCTACGCCTACCGTTGTCTCGCCCCCGGCTTCGGAACGACGTTCGACGACACCGAGATGAATTGGGATATCGACCAGATCGGCACGGGCACGGT
>DATKVD010000519.1:0-20397 GCA_035530235.1 Planctomycetota bacterium
CCGGTTCGACGTCAACTACGTCGGTCCCGACAACCAGCCGCACCGTGTGGTGATGGTTCACCGGACGGTGCTGGGGTCGATGGAGCGGTTCATCGGCGGTCTCATCGAGCACTACGCGGGTGCGTTTCCGGTGTGGCTCGCCCCCGAGCAGGTGCGCGTGCTTCCCATCACCACCGACCAGCATGCATATGCCGCGGAGGTGCTCGCACGGCTGAAGGCCGAAGGGGTCCGTGCCACGATGGACGACCGGAGTGAGAAGGTGGGAGCGAAGATCCGTGACGCCACGATGGAGAAGGTGCCCTACATGCTGGTGGTGGGTGCCAGGGAGTCGGCGTCGGGGGACGTATCGGTTCGGGCGCGCACGGAGGGGGACCTGGGGAGTTCGTCCCTCGACGATTTCCTCGCCCGTGTGAGAGGAGAAATCGCGAGCCGTCGCGCACCGTCGAAGCCACACGACACTTCAGAATAACGGAGAGGAGGTGAGGCCGTATAGCGAAGACCGAAATGAGATTGAACGACCGGATTCGGGTGGACGAGGTCAGGCTGATCAACGAGGAAGGTGAGAACGTCGGCGTCATCGGCATCAAGGAGGCACTGGCCATGGCGGCGGACGCCGGATTCGACCTCGTGGAGGTGGCACCTGCCGCCAAGCCGCCTGTCTGCCGAATCATGGACTACGGCAAGCACAAGTACCGTCTCAAGAAGAGGCTGCACCAGAGCCATGTGAAGCAGCGTCATGCCCAGCTCAAGGCGCTGAGACTGAGTCCCGTGATCGAGGAGCACGACGTCCAGGTGAAGCTCCGTCGGGCACGGGAGTTCCTGGCGCGTGGGGATCGTGTGACGTTCAACATGATGTTCCGTGGACGACAGATGCTGCACAAGGAGTTCGGACGCGAGCTGATGGACCACATCGCGACGGAACTGGCAGAGATCGCGAAGGTCGAGGTTCCGCCGACGACGGAGGGTCGCCGGATCTGGATGGTGGTGGCCCCGAAGTAGCGTTACGTCGGGCGCGTTTGCGGCTTGCCGGGTTCGTCCGTGTGCCGTGTGCCGGGGGATGACAGCCCTGCGGCACGGGGGTGCAGGACGGGCATACATGAGGGTCTGTGGAAGGTCGGTGCAGTCGCCGGCTCACCACCAGGGGGAGAGTTGTCTTACTTTTGGAGACGGAGATGCCCAAAAAGAAGTCACACAAGGCGACCCGGAAGCGCGTCACGGTGACGGCCACGGGCAAGGTGCTCGTCCATCCGACCGGTGCACGTCACCTGATGAGCGGGAAGAGCAGCAAGAGCCGACGTCACATGAGACGTGCCCGGCCGCTCAAGCGTACCGACGCGGCCCGGGCCCGCAAGGGCTTGTGAGAGCGTCTGACCGTGTGGACGACGACGTCGTACATGGCGTGTCAGTACCACCGCAAAGGAGCATAAACGAATGCCAAGAGCAAGAAGTTCCGTGACCCGGCACAAGCGCCGCAAGCGCATCCTGAAGCAGGCCAAGGGCTACCGTGGGGGAAGGTCGAAGCTGTATCGGACGGCGGCCGAGACGCTCCTGCGTGCACAGCGGTTCTCGTTCCGTGACCGTCGCACGCACAAGCGTGAGATGCGTTCCCTGTGGATCACGCGCATCGGCGCCGCCTGTCGACAGCGTGACGCCAACTACAGTCGGTTCGTTCAGGGACTCGCCGCCGCCAACGTCGCACTCGACCGCAAGATGCTGGCCGCCATCGCCGTGGACGACCCGGAGACCTTCGACACGCTTGTCGAGATGGCCAAGAAGGCCGTCAAGAAGTGACCCGACGCCTGGGGAGCCGCATCCGTGCTGGATGAACTGCACAACCTGGAAAGCGCCTTCAAGGATCAGTTGGCCTCTGTCGATTCAACTGAAGCGCTGGAGAACGTCCGCGTCGAGTTCCTCGGCCGCAAGGGCAGGCTCGCGAAGGTCATGAAGGGACTGCCGGGACTGGCGTCGGCGGAGCGCCCGGCGGTCGGCAAGCGTGCCAACGAACTCAAGCGCTCTTTCGAGGCGGCCGTCAGGGAGCGCGCGGGGTCGCTCGAGACGAGGCCCGCCGCCGGACGGACGCCCGTCGACCTGACGCTTCCCGGGGTGCCGCTCAAGCTGGGACACCGTCACCTCATCATGCAGACGCTCGAGGAGATGGTGGACATCTTCCAGCGGCTCGGGTTCGACGTCGCCTACGGTCCCGAGGTGGAGGACCGCTGGCACAACTTCACCGCACTCAACATCCCCGACGACCACCCGGCGGCCGACCCTGCCAACAGTTTCTTCGCCACCGACGACGTCGTCCTGCGCACGCAGACCTCCCCCGTGCAGATCCGCGTGATGGAGGTGCAGAAGCCGCCCATCCGTGTCGTCGTCCCCGGACGCATCTACCGTCCCGAGACCGTCGACGCCTCGCACTCCTTCATGTTCCACCAGCTCGAGGGACTGATGGTGGACGAGGGCATCACCTTCCGGCATCTGAAGAGTGTGCTGCACCTCTTCGTGCAGGAGTTCTTCTCGGCGGAGACGCGCATGCGTCTGCGTCCGCACTTCTTTCCGTTCACCGAGCCCTCGGCCGAACTGGACATCGCGTGTTCCATCTGCGGCGGCAGCGGATGTGCCACCTGCGGGCAGAAGGGATGGCTCGAGATCCTGGGCTGCGGCATGGTGGACCCCAACGTGTTCGAGGCCGTCGGCATCGATCCCGAGAAGTACACCGGTTTCGCGTTCGGGTTCGGGATCGAACGCCCGGCGATGCTCAAATACGGCATCCACGACATCCGTCTCCTCTTCGAAAACGACGTCCGCTTCCTTTCACAGTTCTGAATTCCCCCTCCCTCTCAGGGAGGGGGCACGGGGGAGGGTGACGGGCCCAAGGACCAATGCGCCCACCCCCACCCCAACCCTCCCCCTGTCAGGGGGAGGGGGAGATACCGGCATGACCGAACCGCTGTCGTACGACTGGGCCGACGTTTATGACGACTATGCCTCGGGGCTTCCCGGTGACGTGGAGTTCTACGTCGCCGAAGCACAGAAGACGGACGGCGAGGTCCTGGAGATCGCCTGCGGCACGGGGCGCATCCTCATCCCCATCGCCGAGGCGGGGCACCGGATCACCGGGCTCGACGTGACGCCGACGATGCTGACGGTGTGTCGCAGGAAGGTCGCAGCGCTGCCCCAAGAGGTCGCCGGCCGAATCACGCTGCATGAAGCCGACATGCGTGACTTCGACCTCGGCAAGCAGTTTCCGCTCGTCATCTGTCCCTACCGCGCGTTCCTGCACAACCTCACGGTCGAGGACCAGCTCGCCGCGCTCGCCTGCATCCGCAGGCACCTCACTCGCGACGGACGGTTCGTCATGAACGTCTTCGACCCGAAGCTGGAGCTGATCTCGCCGCATCTTCAGGAGGAGAACGCAAGCGATTACGAACTCTACCGGAGCTACTTCGACAGCACCACGGGCAACCAGATCGACGTCTACGAGAAGCGATGGTACGACCCGACGGGACAGGTCGTCCATTGCGACTCCCGGTTCGTCGAGAAGCTGCCGAGCGGCAAGGAGAAGCCGCGGGGCACGAAGACGCTCACACTGCGCTGGGTCTATCGCTGGGAGATGGAGCACCTGTTCGCACGCGCCGGCTTCGAGGTAGTCGAACTCCTGGGCAACTTCGACCGCGATGCGTTCCGCTACGGCCGCGAGCAGATCTGGATCGTCCGTAGAAACCCCGGAGACTGATATCCCTCTCCCTCCGGGAGAGGCCTGAGTGAGGGCACCGACACCGATCATCCTTGACAGGGCGGCCCTTGGGCGCTACGATCTGGCTTGGTTCTGCTGAAGGAATCCGGTCGTGAAATACAGTGTCAACTGGATCAGAGATTACGTGAAGACGGCGTTGGGCCCGGCGGAGATCGCCGAGGTGCTCACCCGCGTCGGTCTCGAGGTCGAGGACGTCGAGACCGGTCCCGGTGACGCCGTCCTCAACGCCGAGGTCACCACCAACCGTCCCGACTGGCTGAGCGTCATCGGCGTGGCCCGCGAATTGGCCGCCGCCACCGCCGGCAAGCTGGACCTCCCCGGGATCGAGCTGCCCGAAGAGGGCGGCCCCGTCGAGAAGATGACCTCGGTGGAGGTGCTCGACCCGGAACTCTGCCCACGATACACCGCCCGCGTCATCACCGGCGTCAAAGTGGGCCCGTCGCCGGCGTGGCTCGTCGAGAAGATCGAGTCGATGGGACTCCGTCCGGTCAACAATGTGGTGGATATCACCAATTTCGTGCTTTTCGAGTGTGGACAGCCGCTGCATGCCTTCGACTATGACAAGCTCGTCGAGCACCGGATCGTCGTCCGTCGGGCCGGCAGGGGCGAGACGATCACGGCGATCGACGGCAGCACGCACGAGCTTGACGGCACGGAGCTGATGATCTGTGACGCGGCACGTCCGGTGGCCATTGCGGGCATCATGGGCGGACTTGACACCGAGGTGTCGGCCCGGACGACCACAGTGCTTCTGGAGAGTGCCCGGTTCAAGCCGGTCAACATCCGACGGAACTCGCACAGGCTGGTGCTGGAATCGGACTCGTCGTATCGTTTCGCGCGCGGGGTCGACCCGGTGGGTGTGGAATGGGGCAGCCGTCGGGCGGCCGCGCTCATGGCGGAACTCTGTGGGGGGAAGGTGTGCCGGGGCATTGTGGACGTGGACGCGGCGCCCTTCGAGACGCGCGAGGTGACGCTCCGCATCGACCGCATCCCGCGCATCCTCGGCATCGAAATCGACGCCGACACGTGCCGGAAGATCCTCGAATCGCTCGGGTGCGAGACGGTCGGGACCGACGTGAAGAAGCTCACCGTGCGTGTGCCGAGCTGGCGACGCGACCTCGAACGGGAAGCCGATCTCATCGAGGAGGTCGCCCGCTGTCACGGTTACGACAGGATTCCGACGGAGGCCGACGTGACGATGCGGATGAGTCGTCGCGACCCGGTGCTGGTGAGGTCCGCCCGTGCGGCATGCATCCTCAACGCCGCCGGCTTCGACGAGTGTGTCACCTACAGCTTCACGGACGTTGAATCGACGCGGTTGATCGCCCCCTGGACCGACGCCGACCCCCTCGAGGTCCGCAATCCCATCGACCGCGCACGCCCGGGACTCCGCACCTCCCTCGTCCCCGGTCTCCTTGCCGCCAGGCAGCTCAACCAGGCCCGGCGGAACACCGACGTGCGTCTGTTCGAACTCGCACACGTCTACCTCCCCCGCGGCGGCGATGACCTCCCCGACGAGCGGCTCATGCTGGGACTCGTCGGTGACGTCGACGTCCGGACGATGAAGGGCGTGGTGGAGGAGGTGCTTGGGTATTTCGGCCTGGGCGGCGACGTGAAGACGACGGAAGCGGAGATGGACTTCCTGGCGGATGCCGTGGCGCTGACGCTCGACGGCGAGATGCTGGGGTACCTGGGACGGGTGACGCCCGAGGTGCTGTCACGGTACGGTCTGAAGACGGGGGTTTCGGCGGCGGAGATGGACTTCGGCCGCGTGATGCGTGAGGGGAAGGTGGGACGGGGCTACACCGAGATCCCCCGTTTTCCGGAGATCACGCGTGACCTCGCCGTGGTCGTGGACGAGGACGTGCGGTGGGCCGACATCGAGAAGGTCGTCGCCGGTCAGGGTCTCGAACTCCTCGAAGAGACGACGTTCATGAGTGAGTTCCGCGGCGAGCAGGTGGGCGAAGGCAGGAAGAGCATCGCGTTTTCACTGGTCTTCCGGGCGTCCGACCGCACCCTCACGAACGCGGAGGCCGACGAGGCGCGGGACGTGCTGCTGGCGGCGCTCACGAAGGCGGTGGGTGCCGAACTGCGACAGTAGACCGGCGTGTGCGGCCACATGTTGTGTCGTTCGTCCCGGGACGTTACAGGATGGGGGTGCGTCGCGGAAATTCACGTCTTGCACCTTGATTTCCGTCCCGCGAGCGTGTAGAATATAGGTGACGGGCATTCGAAAAGTTCCTGTCGTGTTCGAGCTTAAGGAGCCACGTTTTTAGAACCTATGACGACCCTTGGGGGGCCGACCTTCTGCGACAGCGTCTGCGCCCGCCTTGGCGGGATAGACAACGCCGCTCTGGGGCTCCCACCTTGACAAAGGGTTCGAAAACCGCTCCATACGACACAATGATGGGAACTTTTTGATGTTCAATCCGTGACCGGACGGGACGACCGTCGGGAATGGATTGAGTGAAATCGGGTCGCTTCGGCGGCCCGATTTTTTTTGTCCTGGATACCCCACGGGGCTATACTGGACGTCGACGGCAATGGGCCATTCCACCGTGGTGGACCGATGAAGCTCTTCGATACGGACGAGTCGCGTGAGAGGCTGAGACGTGCGGAGCCCCTGGCCGTCCGCATGAGGCCCCGGAGCATCGACGAGTTCGTCGGACAGGAGCATTTCATCGGCAAGGGGAAGCTCCTCTGGCGGATGCTGAAGGCGGACCGTCTCAGTTCGCTCATCTTCTACGGCCCTCCCGGGACGGGAAAGACCGCACTCGCCCACGTCATCGCCGGCACCACGCACGCGACGTTCCTGGAACTCAACGCGTCGGCGAGCGGGGTGGGGGAGGTGCGTGAGGCCATCGCGGACGCCCGCACCCGGCTCGAAAGCACCGGCGGTCGCACCGTCCTCTTCGTTGATGAACTCCACCGCTTCAACCGGGCCCAGCAGGACGTGCTGCTGCCGGACGTCGAACGGGGGATCGTCATCCTCATCGGCGCCACCACGCTCAACCCCTTCTTCTCCATCAACTCGCCGCTCATCTCCCGCAGCCAGATCTTCGAGTTCAAGCCGCTGAGTCCCGACGACATCCGGACGGTCATGCGACGGGCCCTTGCCGATGAGGAGCACGGGCTGGGCAAGCTCGACGTGCGGATCACCGACGACGCACTCGACTTCCTCGCCGAGGTCTCCGACGGCGACGCCCGACGGGCCTTGAACGCCATCGAGATCGGCGTCTTCAGTCAGACCCTCAGGAAGAACAAACCCGTGAAGTACGACCTCGCCATTGCACAGGAAAGCATCCAGAGGAAGGCCCTGGTCTACGACGGCACGGGTGATGAGCACTACGACGCGGCGAGTGCATTCATCAAGTCGATGCGCGGCTCGGACCCCGACGCGGCCCTCTACTGGATGGCGAGGATGCTGGAGGCGGGTGAGGACCCGCGCTTCGTCGCCCGACGCATGGTCATCTGCGCCTCCGAGGACGTGGGCAACGCCAACCCCCAGGCCCTCGTGGTGGCCACCGCCGCACTCCAGGCCGTTGAGTTCGTCGGCATGCCGGAAGCGCAGATCCCCCTCGCACAGGCCGTCACCTACATCGCGTGCTCCCCCAAGTCGAACGCCGCCTACCTCGGCATCGCCGAGGCGATGAAGGACGTGCGGGAGGGACGGACGGTCGCGGTCCCGGACCCCCTGAAGGACGCGAACTATCCCGGTGCGAAGCGTCTCGGCCGCGGGGAGGGCTACCAGTACGCCCACGACTTCGAGGGGCACTGGGTGGACCAGGACTACCTGGGGGTGGACCGGGAGTATTACCGTCCGACGGAGGAGGGGTTCGAGGCGAAGATCAAGGAACGACTGGATCGCATCCGTCAGAGCCGGAAGAAGCGCCCGCCCGGGAAGGAAGAGCGGGGAGAGTCTTAGCCCGTCCTCTCGATGGACGAAAAAGCCTTGCAGGGCGGGTCCCGGCGGCCTATATTGAGGACGGGACGTTCGACCGCGCCGTGGCGCGTGACGCTCGCGCATGGAGGATGACATGAAAGGATTTCTGACGCTTCTGGTGCTGGCCGCGGCGATCATCGCGGGGTTCTATTTCGTGCCCCGCTGGCTGGAGGATTCGGGCGCCGGGCCGTCCAACGACATCCGCATCGAGGACCCGGCGACGTCGGCGGAGGTGGACCGGGCGGCGGCGGTGCTGCGTCAGGCCCGGACTGCGGCCGCACGCGGCGATGCCGCCAGGGCCCGGGCCCTCTACGAGCAGGCGGCCGCCGAGTTCCCCAACACCTGGGCCGGTCGTGAAGCCAACCTCGAACTCGGCAACATCTACCTCAAGGAGGGGCTCAAGAAAGAGGCACTGGAAGCCCTGATGAAGGGACTGCCCAACGTCAGTGACAGTCAGCGACCGGCCATCCTGGAAACGATCCACGGCATCGAACGGGAACTCGCCGGCAAGCCGGCCGAGCCTACACCGAGCGACGAGCACGACACGATCCACGTCGTCCGTCGCGGTGACACCCTGGGCGGCATCGCCCGCAGGTACCGACTGCCCGTCGAACTCGTCAAACTGGCCAACAACCGCACCGACGACTTCCTCAGAATCGGCGACCTCGTCCGCATCAGCAGAGAGATGCCCGCCATCCGCGTGAGCAAGGCCAACCTCAAGCTCGAACTCTACTACAAGCAGGCACTCTTCAAGTCCTATCCCGTGGGCATCGGCAAGGACGAGTTGACCCCGGCCGGAAAGTTCACCCTCGGGGACAAGGTGAAGAACCCCGTCTGGTACCGTCCCGGGGGAGGGAAGCCCCTCCCTTACGGTGACCCGGAGAACATCCTCGGCACACGCTGGATGACGCTGATCGGTGAAGACGAGAGCCAGCGCGGGTACGGGATACACGGGACCACGGTGCCGCAGTCGGTGCCCGGACGCACCTCCGCCGGGTGCATCCGCATGCACAACCGCGACGTCGAAGAACTCTACGAGTGGGTCCCCAGGGACACCAAGGTGCTCATCACGGACGACTGACACTTTTCTCCAAGGAGGAAGTCATGAAACTCGGCGTGTTTACGGTGCTGTTTGCGGACCGGTCGCTCAAGAACGCCCTCGACTACATCGTGGCCTCGGGACTGGAGGCCGTGGAGATCGGCGTCGGGAACTACCCGGGCAACGCCCACTGTCCGCTGGACGTGCTGGTGAAGTCGAAGACGAAGGCCCGGGACTGGAAGAGCCAGATCACCGACCGTGGGCTCGAAATCTCGGCACTCTCCTGTCACGGGAACCCCCTTCACCCCAACAAGGCCTTCGCCCGCAAAAACCACGAGGTGTTCGAGAAGGCCGTCCGTCTGGCCGAGATGATCGACGTGAAGACCGTGATCAACTTCTCCGGCTGCCCGGGCGGCTCCGAGAAGGACAAGTACCCCAACTGGGTCACGTGTCCCTGGCCCCCCGACTTCAGTGAGATCGTCCGGTGGCAGTGGGAGAAGGTGGTGATCCCCTACTGGCGGAAGGCGTCGAAGTTCGCCGGGAACCACGGCGTGCGCGTGGCGTTCGAGATGCACCCGGGGTTCGTGGTCTACAACACCGAGACGATGCTGAGACTGCGCCGGGAGTGCGGCAACAACCTGGGGGCAAACTTCGACCCCTCACACCTCTTCTGGCAGGGCATGGACCCGATCGCGTCGGTCCGCGCCCTCAAGGGCTGCATCTACCACGTCCACGCCAAGGACTGCCGCGTCTATCCGACCAACTGCGACGTGGTCGGGGTCCTCGACACCAAGCCCTACAGCGACGAGATCAACCGCTCGTGGATCTTCCGGACCGTCGGCTACGGTCACGGACGCGAGTTCTGGAACGACTTCGTCAGCACACTGCGGATGGTGGGCTACGACGGGGTGCTGTCGATCGAGCACGAGGACTCACTGATGAGCACCAACGACGGGTTCCAGAAGGCGGTGGCGTTCCTGAAGGACGTGCTGCTGCACGAGAAGCCCGGCGCGATGTGGTGGGCTTAGCGATATCGAAACGTCGTGAGCGGGGGTGCTGCTGGCGGCATCCCCGCTGTCGCTTACGGGAGGACGTCACATGAGTGCGCTTATCCCGGCCGGGATCGGCGTCGCGGCACTGGCCTTGGGATATCTGGTCTACAGCCGGCTCGTCACCCGGTGGCTGGGGTTCCCGCAGGACGCGAAGATGCCGTCGGAGGAGCTGTACGATGGGGTCGACTACGTCCCCGCGAAGCATCCCTCGGTGCTGTTCGGACATCACTTCGCGTCGATCGCCGGGGCGGCGCCGATCCTCGGCCCGGTAATCGCGTGCTACGTGTGGGGATGGGTGCCGGCACTGTTGTGGATCGTCATCGGCGGGATCTTCTTCGGGGCCCTCCACGACTATTTCGCACTGTCCTACTCGGTCGTGAACAAGGGACGGTCGATCTGTGACCTCAGCGGCTCGATGCTCGGAAAGGCCGCCAAGATCTGCTTCTCCGTCTTCGTCTTCCTGGCACTGGTGCTCGTGGTGGCGGTCTTCGCGGCCGTCGCCGCCAACACGCTGGTCAAGAGTCCCGAGGTCGTGATCCCGACGTTCGGACTCATCCTCGTCGCGGTTGTCATCGGCGTGCTGATGTACCACACGAAGCTGAACTGGTGGGTGACCAGCATCATCGGCCTGGCGCTGCTGGCGGGGCTCCTGGTGGCCGGATACTACTTCCCGGTGTCACTCACCGACGGCGCGGTGCCCGAGAAAGCCGTCGCACTGGTGGTGCCCGGGAAGCTGTGCCCGTCTCTTCTGTGCGATTCCCCACAGCAGGCGGCCCGGGCGTGGACGGTCATCCTCCTGGCCTACAGCTTCATCGCGTCGGTGCTGCCGGTGTGGCTCTTATTGCAGCCGAGGGACCACCTGTCGACGGGGATCCTCTTCTTCGGGATGCTCTTCGGATTCCTGGGTCTCCTGCTGAGCCGACCCGCGATGCGGGCACCGAAGTTCATTTCGTTCTCAAGCACCCAGGGGTGGCTCTGGCCGATGCTTTTCGTCATCATCGCCTGTGGGGCGATCTCGGGCTTTCACAGTCTCGTCTCGAGCGGGACGACCGCCAAGCAGCTCCGACGGATGAAGGAGTCGCGACCGATCGGCTACGGGGCGATGATCATGGAGAGTGCCCTGGCACTCCTGGCGGTGATCTGCGTCTCGGCGGGACTCTACTGGAAGGAGCTTCCCGTCGGGGTGGCCGAGGGGTACACGTATCAGGGACAGATGAAGATCGGGTGGATCGACACGTTCGGGGCGGGCTATGGACAGATCACCCGACACGTCCTGGGCAGCCTCGGCATGCTCTTCGGCATCGTGATGCTGAACGCGTTCATCATGACGACCCTCGACAGTGCGACACGCATCACACGGTACGTCTGCACCGAACTCGTCGGTGACACCTTCGGTCTGAAGGTCTTCCGGAACCGCTTCGTCGCGACGACACTGGTCGTTGTCCTGGCGGGCTGGCTGGCCCTGGGGGACTGGGGGGCCATCTGGCCCATCTTCGGGGCCTCGAACCAGCTCATCGCCGCGATGGTGCTCATCATGGCGACGGTCTATCTCGTGACACGCGGGCGTCACTGGGCCTTCGCGGGCGTCCCGGCGCTCCTCATCCTCATCACCACCCTCGGGGCGCTGGTCTACCAGTGCTACGGGTTCCTCACCGCCGAGGAGCCCAAGGTTCTCCTGGCGGCGATCTCGGTGGTGCTCATCGTGCTGGCCGGCTTCGTCATCCTGAAGGCCGTGACGACGGTAAGGACGGTGAGGCGGGAGCAGACGCAGGTCTGAGACGATCCCGATCCCGGTACAAGCGAAGACGCGACGGGTCCGAGTGTCCGTCGCGTCTTTTCATGTGTCTTCAGCGGGTCTTTCCGGGCTCGATGGCCCGTGTGATGAGGACGGCCTTGTTCCGTCGGTTGCGGCCGGGACGGCCCTTGAACTTCCGCTTTCCCTCCACGTAGACGGTGGCCTCCGCGTCAACGGAAACGTCGGTCTTGATGAGGTCGCCCACCTCCAGGTCCAGAAGCTCCCTCACCGTGATCTGCGTGACGGCGAGATCCGCGACGACTTCGAGGTCCGCGTCGGCGAGTGAGCGGGTGATCTGCGTGAGGTTGGTTTCCTGGTTGGGTCTGCGTGCGGCGGCGAACCAGTTGTGTGTGGAGAATTTCCCCATGATGGGCTCGATAGTGGCATAGGGGATGCACAGGTTCATGAGACCGACGGCCTCGCCCATCGTGAGCTGGAAGCTGACGACGACCACGGGGTCGTGCGGTGGGGCGATCTGCAGGAGCTGGGGATTCGACTGCACGTCGGTGACGGCGAAGTCGATCGTCTTGATGTTGCTCCACATCTCCTTGAGCAGGTTCAGGAGTGGGGAGAGGATCTTGACGATGATGCGGTCCTCGATCTCGGTGAGCGGCCGGTCGGGAATGAGGGTGTCCTCACCGGTGCCCCCCAGCAGACGGTCCACCACCGGATAGGCGATGCTCGGGTTGACCTCGAGCACCATGCTTCCCTCGAGCGGCTTCGCCGACAGCAGGATGAGACACGTGGGGTTGGGCAGTGAGAGGATGAACTCACTGTAGGTCACCTGCTCGACACACGAGAGTTCGGTCTCGACCGCACGTCTCATGGCACTCGAGAGCTGTGCGGCGACGTTCCGTGCGAACGTCTCGTGCAGGGCCCCGAGCGTGCGGAGCTGGTCCTTGCTCACCCGCTCCGGACGCTTGAAGTCGTACACCTGCACCTGGACTTCACCCCGGTCGCCCGGTCGTGGTGAGTCTATCTCGATCTCACCCGTGTCCACCGCCTTGAGCAGTGCGTCGACCTCGCCCTGGTCCAATACGTCCGACATGGCCGTCACTCTCTGATCTGACCCGTTCCCCGGACCACGTACTTGTAGCTGGTGAGTTCCTCGAGTCCCATCGGCCCGCGGGCGTGCAGCTTGTCGGTGCTGATGCCGATCTCCGCCCCCATCCCGAACACCCCGCCGTCGTGCAGCCGTGTCGAGCAGTTCACGAACACCGCCGCCGAATCCACCTCCTCACAGAACCTGCGTGCGTGGTCCTCGTTCGTCGTGATGATAGCGTCGGAATGCTTCGAGCCGTAGTGGTTGATGTGCTCTATCGCCCCATCCAGACTATCGACGATTTTCACCGAAAGGATCAGGTCCAAATACTCGGTGGACCAGTCCTCCTCGGAGGCGGGGGAGGCGGCGGGAAAGCGCCGGCAGACCTCCTCGTCGCCCCTGATCTCGACGCCGTGGGTCTTGAGCGCGGCCAGGACCGGCTCTAACACCTTGTCGGCAATGGACTTATGGATGAGGAGGGTCTCGACGGCGTTGCAGATGGCCGCTCTCTGGACCTTCGCGTTCACCGTCACCTTCTCGGCGAGCGCCGCGTCGCATTCCTCGTCGATGTAGACGTGGCAGATGCCCTCGTAGTGTTTGATGACGGGGATGTGTGATTCCGTGACAACGCGCCGGATGAGTCCGTAGCCGCCCCGCGGCACCACGAGGTCCACTTCACCGTCGCGCTTCAGCAGTTCCCCGACCACCGCACGGTCGATCGTGTTGACCACCTGGATAACGTCGGGGTCGACGGCCGTGGGGGTGAGGGCGTCGTGCAGCACCTTCGCCAGGGCCTGGTTGGAGTGAAACGCCTCCTTGCCTCCGCGCAGGATGACGGCGTTCGAGGACTTGAGACAGAGTGCCCCCGCATCCACGGTCACGTTCGGACGGGATTCATAGATGACGACGATGACGCCGATGGGCTGTCGGACCTTCTGGATGTGAAGACCGCCGTCGGTCGTCCATTCCCTTTCGAGTTTTCCGACGGGATCGGTCAATGCGACGATGTCGCGCACCCCGCTGACCATGGCGTCAATGGTCTTGTCGCTGAGTGTCAGTCGGTCGATCATCGATCCGGCGAGTCCGGCGGCCCGGGCTGCGTCGAGGTCCTTGCGGTTCTCCGACTGGAGGAAATCCCGTGACGCTTCGAGTGCCCGTGCGACGGCTTCGAGGGCCTGGTTCTTCCGGTCGGCGGAGACGGAGAGCATCGCGAGTGCGGCCCGGCGGGCCGAACGCGTCAGGCGGGTGACGTACGCCGAGTAGTCGGTACGGGTTTCGCTCATGGTCCCGCTCACTTCGTCTTTGAAGACGGCTTGAACTTTGCGGTCACGGTGAGTTCCTCCTCTTTCGTGAGTCTCACGCCCTCGGGCAGTCCGTGAACGATGAGCTTCTCGAAGAAGGGGGCGTCGGTCTCGGGCTTGCGCTTCCGGACGTCGATGAACGCGTGAACCCGGTCGGCGGTGAGGGTCTTGATGACCTCGGCCGGCCCCTCCACCGAGAGGTCGAGAGGATTGCTGCTGGTGATCTCCACCTCACGCGCGACGTCCGGGTCTGAGAGAACGGAGATAGGAACAGCCTTGATGACCCCCGTGACGTCGGCCCGCTTGATCTCGACGGACACCTCGACGAGGTCGTCACACTGGATGCGCTCGACGGTGGTGTTGTCGAGCTCAACGGTCGTCTGGATGTGACGGAACCGGTCGATAATGGACTCGGAGCGGTTGGTGACGTCCACGGGGTCGGGGTCGACGCCTTTGAGTTCCTTCTGCATGCGTTTCAGGACGGCCACGGGGCCCGTGACGGTGACGGTGCCTCGTCCACGGATGCTGGTTCGACCGACGGCGTAACCGGGAGCCGGTTTGCCCACGGTCCGGGGCAGCGTGACCCCAAACGTCATGGTGGCGAGGGGTCGCACCGTCAGATCGAAGACCCCCGGCTCAAACCTGACCACCTGCACCTGTGCCGGGAGGTTCAGCACCATCGACTGGGTCAGACGGACACTGTCCACCCGGTCGGCGGTCAGGTCCTTGACGTCCTGGACGGCGTGACGCACCTGGATGTCCCGACGGGCCAGCTCCGCGATGGCGCCGGCGGGACCGCTCAGGTGGAGCTTCACCCGACGGTGCTCCGGCTTCACGGTGACGTCGACCGTAACCGGGTGACCCACCTCGAAATCGATCTCGATCTCCGTCTTCTTGATGACGACGCCCTGGGCGTAGAGCCACACCAGGATGGCGAGTCCCAGTGCCAGGAGCTTCATCGGCCAGTTCACGGTGAGGGTACGCCACATGGGATCATCTCCTCGACCGGACGCGCGGCTCGCGGACGACGAGATCGGTCAGCACCGACCCCAATCGATCGAGCGGGACGTTCTCGGTCACCTGTCCGCCGACGGCGACGGAGACGCGTCCGGTTTCCTCACTGACAATGAGACTCGCGGCGTCCGACTCCTCGGTCACCCCGATGCCCGCCCGGTGTCGTGTTCCCATGGTTTTCGAGAGTCCGGGCTTCTCGGAAAGCGGGAAGAGACACCCGGCGGCAAGGACCCGCTGCTCCGCGATAATCACGGCCCCGTCGTGAAGGGGACTGCCCGGATGGAAAATCGTGGTCAGGAGACCACTGGTCACCTCGGCGTCGATGGGTGTGCCGCCCTCGACGTAGGTCTTCAGACCGATCTCGCGCTCGAACGTGATGAGGGCCCCGATACGACTCTCGGACATCTGTCGGGCCGCACTGACCACCTCACGTATCATGGCGGTCTCACGACGGAACACGGTCCCCAGAAGCGGACGCTGTCCCAGACGGATGAGTCCCCGACGCAGTTCCGGCTGGAAAACGATGATCAGGACGAACGCGAAAAGCTTCAGGAACTGGTCCAGAAGATACGTGATGCCATAGAGCGTCGAGTACCGGTCCAGGAAGCTCACGACGACGAACGCCAGGGCGTACAGGATGAGGATGCCGCGCAGGATGCCCGCACCGCGACTGCCCCTGAGCGACGTCAGGATGTAGTAGATCACCACCGCGATCAGCAGGACCTCGACCGGGACCTGCCAGTGATCGGCCAGCCAGTTGAAGAGGACGTGCCACGCGGACATGGTCTTGTGCTTCCCCCTGTGGGGTGGGTGGACCGGAACCGTCGACTGCCTCCAGTCTACGGAGGCCTGCGGATTTTGCAAGGGTTTTGTCCGGTCCGGCTCACCGGTCGTCGGTCCCGTCGCCGCGGCCGAGCGCCGCCTCCGTCATCCGCACGACGTCGACCATCTCCCGGACGTCGTGGACACGGACGATGGCCGCGCCCCGGGCCACGGCCAGCGCCATGGTGGCCGCCGTCCCGAAAAGACGCTCGTCCACCGGACGGTCCAAGACCTTGCCGATGGTGGACTTGCGACTCGTGCCGACGAGGACGGGACAGCCGAGACTGCGGAACTCGTGGAGTCTTTCGAGCAGTTCGAGGTTGTGTCGGACGGTTTTTCCGAACCCGAAGCCCGGGTCGACGGCGATGCGGTCGCGTCGGACGCCTGCGGCCTCGGCCCGGGCGACCGCCCGGGCCAGGAAGCGGTAGATTTCGCCGATCACGTCGTCGTAGTGCGGGTCATGCTGCATGGTGCGGGGTGTGCCCTGCATGTGCATGAGCACCACGGGGACGTCGTGCGAGGCGGCCAGCAGTGCAAGATCCTCGTCGTGTGAGAACGCCGTCACGTCGTTGATGACGTCGGCGCCGGCGTCGAGCGCCGCCCGGGCCACCTCGACACGGTAGGTGTCGATGCTGAGGGGCACAGCGGTCTTCGTGCGCAGCTTTTCGATGACGGGGACGGTCCGTCGGATCTCCTCCTCGAGCGAGGGCTCGTCGGCGTCGGGACGTGTGGAGCACCCGCCGATGTCGATGACGTCGGCCCCCTCATCCACCATGCGAAGTGCGTGGTCGACGGCGGCCGATTCATCCGAGAACCGTCCGCCGTCACTGAACGAGTCGGGCGTCGTGTTGAGGATACCCATGATGAGGGTCCGACGGACGGGTGCCGGATGTCCCGCTCGGAACCAGTGGAACTCACGTCGACAGTAGTCGACGACGACGTTCCGGAGCATGTCGGTCAGGGGCGAGAGTCCGGGTCCGATGTCCATCGGGACGCCTGCGAGGAGATAGCGCTCGACGTCGGCTTCGAGCCGACTCAGTGGGAGTGCGGTGATGCCCAGACCGCTGAGGACCGAGGGGGCTTCCCAGATGAGTTGTCCGGCGTTCTCGACGAGGACCGCGAAGCGTCCGTGTGATCTTTCGAGGGCCTTCCGGTGTGGTCCGGTGAGTTCACCGACACGACGATGCAGTTCCGGTGCGAAATCACCGGCAACGACTCTCGGATGGAGCTTGGGGGCAAGGTCGGGCACGGTGCGAACTCTCCCCGTCAGGCCATGTCGTGACCCAGTTCTCCGGTGGCGGGCAGGTCGTGCTTCTGGTCTTCGGTTTCGGGCTTTCCCGGGGATGGGGTGGTTCTCGCGGCGGTGTGGTTTCTCCGGGCCCGCTCGGCGGCGGCACTCGGCTCACGACCGGCCAGGATCTCGTCGACGTCCGAAGCGTCGAGGACCTCGTACTTGAGCAGTCCCTCGGCGATGGCGCGGAGGCCCTCCCGGTTCTCGGTAAGCAGTCGCTCGGCCTCCGCGTAGCACTCCCGGGCGATGCGTGCGACCTCCTTGTCGATCTCCACCGACGTCGCCTCACTGTAGCTCTTGCTGAGCACCACCTCGCCGCCGTAGAGTTTCTCTTCACTGTCGGCAAAGCTGATGGGACCGATGCGGTCGGACATCCCCCACTCACGCACCATCTTGTTGATGAGGTCGGTGGCACGCTTGATGTCGTCCTGGGCGCCCGAGGAGATGTCGTCACAGAGCATCGCTTCACTCACACGTCCGGCGAACAGCATCTTGATCGTCCCGAGGATGGTCTGTCGGGGCATGATGTAGCGGTCCTTCTCGGGAAGCTGCATCGTGGCCCCCAGTGCTGGACCGCGCGGGATGATCGTCACACGGTGCAGCGGCTCCACCTCCGGCAGCAGCTTGGCCACCAGGGCGTGTCCCGCCTCGTGGTGGGCGATCACACGCTTGTCCTTCTCGTCCATCACCCGACTGGTTTTCTGCCGTCCCCACCGGACCTTGTCACGCGACTCCTCCAGGTCGTCCTGCTCGATGGCGTCCTTGTTCTTGAGTACGGCAAGGATGGCCGACTCGTTGATGATGGCTTCGAGGTCGGCCCCGCTGAAGAGCGGCGTGCCGCGCGCCAGAAGACTCAGGTCCACCGCCGGCGACAGGTTCACCTTGCGGGCGTGGACCTCCAGGATCTCCTCACGTCCCTTGACGTCCGGCAGGTCCACCATGATCTGACGGTCGAAGCGTCCGGGTCGGAGAAGTGCGAGGTCCAGGACGTCCGGACGGTTGGTGGCGGCCAGCACCACCACCTTTTCGTTGGTGTCGAACCCGTCCATCTCGACGAGGATGGCGTTGAGGGTCTGCTCACGCTCGTCGTGACCGCCTCCCCAGCCGTGCCCGCGGCGTCGACCCACGGCGTCGATCTCGTCGAGGAAGATGATGCACGGGGAGTTGGCCTTGGCCTTCTGGAAGAGGTCACGCACCCGTGACGCCCCCACGCCGACGAACATCTCGACGAAGTCCGACCCGCTGATGCTGAAGAACGGGACGTCCGCCTCACCGGCGATGGCCTTGGCGAGGAGCGTCTTCCCGGTGCCCGGGGCACCCACCAGGAGGATCCCGCGCGGCATCCGGCCCCCCAGACGCTGGAACTTCTTGGGGTTCCTCAGGAACTCGATGATCTCACGACACTCGGCCTTCGCCTCCTCGATGCCGGCCACGTCCTCGAAGGTGACGTGCGTGTGCTCCTTCGAGGTGAGCTTGGCCCGCGACTTGCCGAACGACAGCACCCCGCCGCCTCCGGCCTGACGCATCTGACGGATGAACAGGAAATAGATGAGCACGAAGAAGATGATGGAGGGGGCGAGCCAGTAGGTGACGGTCTCGAGCCACTTCGACTTCGAGTCGTAGTCGAAGTCGTCGATCTTGCCCTCGACGGCGAGTGTGTTCGCCCAGTCGGTGTAGAACTTGAGGTGCGGGTCCTTGCTGATCTTGGAGGTCTTCCGGACTTCCTTCGCCTCGGCACCGTCACGCAGCACCAACGTGATGGTGTCGTCGGTCAGCAGGATCTTCTTGACACGTCCCTTTTCGATGTGCTCGTTGATCTCACGGAGGGAGGCCTTCTCGGGTCCCCCGGAGAGGCTCTTGGGTGCGAGCCAGACGAACAGGATGACGATGGCGACGATGATCCAGATGAGAGGACTCCGTGAGGGCCGTCGCTTCTGGTCCGTGTCACGCTCGCCGTCGTCGTTCTGATTGAACATCGCTCGTGTTCCTTCTTACCACGCGGCTTCCATGCGCTCGACGAGTTTCTCGCCCAGGTCGCGGAAGAGCTCGACGGTCTCCGACTCGAGAGTCTGTCCGAGTTCCCACTTGATCTGCTCGGCGGCGCCCATGTTGCGCACGACCTTGATGGGTCGGCCGGTCCGCTGGTCGGTCCACGTCATGTCGACGAAGATCCGGACCTCCGTCTCACGGACGTTGTCGTTCTCGTCCTCGGTGAGGACGTGCTGTCTGAAATCGGCGATCCTGCCCGTGATGACCGTTTCGGCCTGCTCGCGCGGGACGATCCTGAGGTCGGTCTTGGCGTTGATCTGGTTGATGAGTGCCCGGGTGAGACTGACCTCGAATCCGCGGTAGCGGGTGTCGTTCTCAAAGGTCTCAACGTACACCGTCTTGTAGCGGGTGTCGATGAGTGATTCCGAGCTATACCCGCAGCCGCCGCTGACGAGTGCACATGCCAGGAGCATCGGCAGCCAGATGTCCCTACTGGGGCTCACCCTTGTCCTCCACGGGTTTGTCATCCGTCGGCTCCGGGGCGGTCGGTGGGGCTTCGTCGGCGGGTTCGGCCGGGGCTTCCGGTTCGGGCGTCGGGGTCTCCTTCGGCTCGACTTCCGGCTTCGGGGGTTCGCTCGCCGGCGCCGGCTTCTCCTTCGGCAGTCTCTTCAGGGCCTTGCCGGTCCACTTGCTGTTGGGGTATCTCTCCACCACGTATCGGTAATACCGCTGTGCGGCGCGACGCTGTCCCTGTCCACGGTAGTATTCGGCGATGAGGTAATGCTTCCGGGCCAGGGCCGTCTCGATCTTCTCGAGCAGTCCCCGGGCCTCCGTCGCGTGTTTCCCCTCGGGATAGTCCTTCAGGTACTCCGTGAGATTGACCCGGGCTTCCTCGTAGGGCAGGGGGTCCCGCTTGGGGCCCTCGTTTTCCAGGTAGATCTCCCTCGCCCGCAGGAACATGGCGTCCTCACGGTACCGGCTGTCCTTGTACTGGGCGATCACCAGGGCAAAGGCCTCCGCCGCCTCGACGTGGTGTCGCTTCCTGAGGTAGTACTCACCGATCTTGAACTGGGCTTCGTCGGATCGCGGACCGTACGGGTTGTTCTCGACCATCTCTTCGAGGATTCTGACGCCGGTGTATTTCCCGCGATCGATGTAGGAGGCCCCGATGGCGAACTGGAGGTCACTGACCTCCCGGGCGGTGGCGGTGCAGGGGAAGCGCTTGCGCACCCGGGTCAGTTCCCGGTCGGCCTTCTTGAGATCCCCCCCTCTGAACGCGGCACGGGCCTTGAGCAGTGCCGCACGCTCCACCCATTCCCCCGTCTTGTAGGTCTTGACGACCCGGTCGCACA
>DATKVD010000520.1:0-13237 GCA_035530235.1 Planctomycetota bacterium
CCCGTCCCAGTCCGTAGCTCTGCGTGAGGATGATGGGGTTGACCCACTCGGCGTCGTCGGCCTGCGTCTCGCCCGTGACGCCGTAGACCCACACCTGGGCCCCGGGTCTCACCTTCTTCACAGGGGCATACCACATCATCCGGGGCAGCTCGGCCCAGGTGTCCACGTTCTCCTTCTCGTCGGGCGACAGTCGGAAGACGGCCGACTCGCGCGCCTCCCGGGTAAGCTTGAGGATGAACCCATCGCGCGGGTACGTCTTCACCACCTGTCCGGGGTCGTCCGCCGACACCACCGGGAGCACCGCCGCCAGCACCGTCTCGGCGTAGGCGGCGGGCATGAAGTCCCGGCCCGCGATGACGATGAGCGTGCCCCCACGGTCGTTGACGAACGCTTCGACGTTCGCCAGGTCGGAAGACGAGAGCTGCTTGGGGTCGACGTCGCCCAGGATGAGCGTGTCGAACGCGAACATGTCCTTCTGCTCGTGCGGGAAGGCCTCCAGAGACCGCTTGATCTCCTCCTGACTCGTCGTCAGGGGGTTGAACAGCAGGTACTTCAGGTCCACGCGCTTGTCGCGCAGGAGGGCGTTCTTGAGGTAACGGTACTCCCACCGCGGGCCGCCGTCCACCATCAGGATTCTCAGCTTCTTGTCGAGCACCGAGATGGCGAACGGCTTCTCGTTGTTCCCGGTGAACACCTCGCGTGCCTGCACGGGCACGGTGGCGACGTAGTCGTGCGTGCCCTTGCCCTCGGGCACGAAGCGCAGCTTCACCACCATCCGGTCGGAGCCCTTGGGGAGGGTGAAGGTCTTCTCGACGACCGGTTTCCCCTTTTCACGGAGGGAGAGGGTGAGTTCCTGGTCCTCGAAGCCGGCGGCCTTGACGAGGACGGAGGCCTCGACGGCGTCCTTCTCGTGTACGACGTCGGCGGCGGCCACCTTCACGACGGCGATGTCGCGCGGGGAGACCTCGGACCCGACGACGACGGGATAGAGCGGGATGCCGCGGGCCCCCAGCACCCGGGCCTCCTTCAGCGGGTCCTCACCGTGGTTGGACCGCCCGTCCGTCAGGACGACCACGCCGCTGACCTCCCCGGTGGTCACCGACGCAACCGCCTTGAGCAGTCCCCCGGCGAGATCGGTGTAGAGTCCCTCCGCGGTCGAGGCCGGCGGACCCACCGTCACCGTCACACCGTTGTCGGTCACCTGCACGGGGAGTTCGGTGACGGTCCGGGAGAACTGGCAGCACTGGAGCTTGTAGTTGTCCTTGAGTCGTCCGACGAAGTCGACGTGACGGTCGGCGAGCATCATGCCGACGAGTTCGAGCCGGGGGGTCCTGTCGAGACCGGCGACGACGTCCGGCACGAGCTTGAGACGCGTCGCGGCGATCTCGGTGTCGTGACTGACGACCAGCTCACGCAGCTCGGTGAGCGTCCGTGCGAGCTGTGCGGTGGTGCGGGTGAAGCTCTGGTTGATCTCACGCAGCCGGCCCACCGTGAGTCGTGCCCGGAACTCACCGCTGCCCAGCTGACGGATGATCTCGTCGACGATGTCGGTGTTGACCTCGGAGAGCTTCCCCTGGATGCCGGCGAGTCGTCGGGCGATGTCCACGGACAGTGGGGTGGCGGTGCGACGGAAGACTTCGAGGTCACTGACGACGCGCGCGAGTGTGCTCCTCAGTTTCTGCGTCCCGCCGAGGGAGGCGTTGAGTCGCTGGGTGCGTTCGTTCTCCTCCAGCACGCCCAGGGCCATGACCTCGGCGAAATCGCCCCACTGCCGCCCGGCGGTCCCGGCGTCGTCGAGCACGACGGCCAGACCCTCCTCGGCCGAGGCCAACCCGCTCCGGTGCACCCCTTCACCCAGGAGTCCCAGCGCGTCGGCCAGACGCAGCTTCTCATACCCCGGACGATCCCCGTCGGGGATCTGCATGCTCCGGGAGTTGTCCACCATCACGATCAGCGTGCCCAGCCGACCCTCCGTGGTCGTGATGGAGATGATCGGGTCGGTCAGCATCAGCAGAAGGATGACGAGGAGAATGACGCGAAGCACCGTGAGCACCACGCCCACCCACCGGCGGATCATCCGTCGTTCCGTCCGGTAGAGATAGACGATGAGCACCCCCAGGACGGCGATGAGTCCCAGAGAGAAGGGCACCATCGTCTTGTTGCCGAACATCAGTGTGCGTTCAACCATACCGTCCTCTCGACAGACTCAACAGGTCATTCTGAGGAGCCCCGAGGACTCGGGGCGACGAAGAATCTGGCTGCATGTGCCGGAAGGCCTACGCCTTCTCGGCGAAATCACACCTCTTCCACTGAGGAACCAGATCCTTCGTCCCGATAAATCGGGACTCAGGATGACAACACTACTTCAGCGTCCCGCCTGAGCTTCGGCCGGCGAAATCCGAAACTCGAAGCACGAAACAAGCACGAAATTGGAATGTCCTAATAACAGAAACCCGACGCCGTGGATGGCCGTTGTCGTTTCCGTCATTTCGTCATTGTCTGATTCGGATTTGTTTCGGATTTCGAGCTTCGTGCTTCTCCGTCGCACCTCCCTCCTTGGACAGGCGTGCCATGATCCTCGTCACGGCAGTCCCGTCCCGAACGTCACCCCTTCCACCTCGGACGCCTTGCGACTGCTGAACTTCCTCGTGAGGGCCACCTCCGTCACCAGCAGCAGCACCGTCAGCACCGCGAGCCAGTGCCAGAACTCACGGGTGCTGTGTCCCACGCGAAGGGCTCCCTCCAGGGTGTTCCAGTCGTCGTAGAACCTCATGGCGGTCTGACTGGTGAGGATGTCGCGTGACGAGGTCGTGAGCAGCGTCAGGTCACTCTCGGCCGGCTCGAAGTTCACCACGTAGTACTCACGCACCAGTCCCCGGCTGCCGCGGTAGGTGGCCTCGTAGAGGCCGGCCTCGGTGGTGTCGGCGTGGGTGGCGCTGCGCACGCCCCCGCGACGCTCGATGGGCAGCTTCCTCAAGCCGCCCATGGGCAGCAGCAGCTCCACCTGCTCGGCGGGGTCGCTCTCGTCGAGCGTGACGACCAGCGGCTCGCCGGCGGGACTGTTGCGCACCGGCAGCAGTGGACTGGCGAGGTAGTAGATGAGTTCGTGCACGAGGACGACGTAGGCGTTGCGGACGGCGAGGTTGGACCACGACGCGTCGAGGGGACACGCACTCAGGACGATGCGTCCGCGGCCGAAGTCCTTCTCGACCAGCATCGGGTCGCCGTTCGCCAGACGCAGCACCACCGACGCCCCCGACCCCGCCGTGGGGGCGGCCAGCTTGAGGTAGGCGTGGATGAGGGCCTGGTTGAGGTCCGATTTCTCCGGGTCGGACAGGAGCTTCAGCGTCTCGTGCGTCAACCCGCTCAGGTGAATCGACACCCCGGTGTCACGCTGCTTCGGGTCCCCCTCGAGCTTCAGCATCTCCGCCGGCAGCAGTCCCTCTCCCTTCCGGAAGAGCGTCGCGTTGTAGATCTGCGGGTTCACCCGGTCGCCCGGGGCAATCAGGAGTCCGCCGCCCCGACGGACGAACTCTTCGAGCTTGTCGATGTCGGTCGCGGCCAGCTGTCCCACGTTGGCCAGCACCACGGCGCGACAGCGGGTGAGGTCGGCGCCGGCGAGTGCCTCCGGTCCGATCACCGTGGGCCGGACGGTCGACTCCGGCGTGGGCTCCAGTGCCGAGGCCAGGAAAAGCGTGTCACTGCCGATCGCGTCGCCCGCGGGCGAGCCGTCCACCAGCAGCACCGGAAGCTCCTTGAGCACCTCCAGACCGAAGTACGTCCGGTCGTCGGGCGGGAGGAGGTCCTGTTCGAGTCGTGCGACCACGTAGTGACTGCCCGGGGTCTGGAAGCGGTAGGTGAAGGAGGCGGGCACGGAGGTCCCGGGCAGCAGTCGCTCGACGTTCATGCCCCGGGGACCCTTGCCGTCCACGGCGAAGGTGAGTCGCTGCGGTCCGAGTGCGGCTTCACCGGTGTTGGTCACGTTGACGGTGATGCGGACGTTGCGGTCGGTGCCGACGACGTTGCGACGAAGCGAGATCTCCCCCAGGCCGAGGTTCGCCACGGTGGTCGTGCGGGGGATGACCAGCACCGAGACGGCGGGCCGACGCTTGAAGGCGGCCAGCTCCTCGGTGAGGTACCGCCAGCGGTTCACGTCGTTGGTGAACCACCCGTGACGCTGTCCGTCGGTGATGATGAGGATCTCGGGGATGGGGTTCCCGCCCTTCCGGAGCAGTGCGTAGGCCCGGTCGAGACTCTTCGGGACGTCGAGTGAGCTGAGGGACTCGTGCGAGCGGGTGAGGAGTCCCTTGAGCTTCTCGAAGTCGTAGGACAGTTCGCCGAGGAGCGGTTTCGGCACGCGTGAGGCGAGGATGACCGCGACGGCGTCGCCGCGCGAGAGCGTGTCGATGGCCTTGCGGGCCTGCTCGCGTGCCCGCTCGAACAGCGTCGTCCCACGGTCCTTCAGCGCCATGCTGAACGACGCGTCCAGGATGATCACCAGGTCCTTGTGACTCTTGGCCGAGGAGAAGAGGAGACTCGTGAGAAACGGACGTGCGAGTGCCAGGACGAGGAGGACGATGAGCAGTGTGCGGAGGATGAGGAGGATGATCTCCTCGATGCGGATGCGACGGTGACGTGTGACGAAGGAGAGCTTGAGGAACCGCATGGCCCCCCAGTCGACGACACGGTGTCGGCGTCGGTTCAGGAGATGGATGATGATGGGAATGCTGCCGGCGGCCAGTCCCAGCAGCATCGCCGGATTCAGAAAAGGCAATGGAGCCCCCCAGTGTTCCCCCGGCCGACCCGTGCCGCCGCGCGCGTCCGCGCCCCAAAGACCGGAGCGTCTACTTGCGGCGTGCCGCCCTCGCCGACAGATACCTCGCCAGGGCGTAGTCGAACGGCATGTCCGTGGACAGCTGAACGTAGTCGGCACGCATGTTGCCGCAGCCGCGTTTCAGTTCCGCGATGAATTCCCTGACCCGCTGGATGTATTCGGAGCGCATGCGAGACGGGTCGATGCGCAGTCGGTCGTCCGCCACTTCGAGATTCCGGAACTCCATCCACCCGTTGAACGGGAAGGTGAGTTCGTCGGGGGCCATCACGTGGAAGAGGATCAGCTCGTGCTTGCGGTGTCGGAAGTGCTGAAGCGCCCCCAGAAGTGCCGCCGGCTCGTAGAAAAAGTCACTGATCATCACCACCAGTCCGCGACGCTTGATCCGTTCGGCCAGTCCGTGAAACACCCCGGCCAGTTCCGTCTCGCCCCCCGGCTTCGTCCCCTGGAGCTCCTGCAGGAGCACCCTCAGGTGGTCCGGACGCGCCCGCGGCGGAATGTACCGCCGGATGTCCGTGTCGAACGTCACCATCCCGACGGCGTCCTGCTGGTGCAGCATCAGGTAAGCGAGCGCCGCGGACAGAAAGCACCCGTAGCGGAACTTGCTGATGTGACGCCCCGAATATCGCATCGACCCCGACACGTCCACCAGCAGGAAGCAGCGAAGGTTGGTCTCTTCCTCGAATTCCTTGACGTAGTAGCGGTCGGTCTTGGCGTAGGCGCGCCAGTCGATGTAGCGGATCTCGTCACCGGGGGTGTACTGACGGTGCTCGGCGAACTCCACACTGAACCCCTTGAAGGGGCTCTTGTGCATCCCGGTGATGAACCCCTCGACCACCTGCCGGGCCACCAGCTCCAGGTTGGCGAATTTCGCCAGGGCCCTGGGGTCGAAGAGGTCGGTGATCTGGGACATGATACCTGTCTGTCGATAGTCGTTCGGAGAAACGAGACCCTAAGAACGTCTGACAACACGAGCTGTTGCCGTTGACAATAAGCCCTGTGAGGGGCGACAGTGAATAGCCGGGGGCGTGAGCCCCCGGTGGAAATTGTGATATTCGCCCAAGCCCCAACGGGGCGACAGGAGGCCACGCAGCACTTCTGTCGCCCCTCCGGGGCTAAGCATTCTTGTTAGCCTGCGTACCGGGGGCTCACGCCCCCGGCTACAGCCCTTCGCCCCTTACGGGGCTGTCTAAACGGTACCTACCTCATTCTGTTAGACGCTTTGAGACGATGAGTCAGAAACAGCGGAAAGAAGAAGCGCAGCCGGGTTGCTGCTTCTTGTGCCGCTTCACCCCACTCCCGTTGTTTCTCCTTCTTCCCTTGGTGTCTTGGTGCCTTGGTGGTTCATTCTGCTGTTTCTTCTGCCGCTTGAGCTGCTGACTCAGCGTCTTTCTGTTCTCACGGCCTCGTCAGCAGCTCCTCGCCGCGTTTCGGAACGGTCTCGAGCAGACGCTCGATCACCTGGTCGGACTTGATGCCTTCCGCCTCGGCGTTGAACGTCGTGATGATCCGGTGTCGGAGCACCGGGTACGCCACCACTTCGATGTCTTCGGTCGTGACGTGGTATCGGCCGTGGAGGATGGCACGGGCCTTGCCGCCGAGGATCATGTAGAGACTCGCACGGGGTCCGGCACCCCACTGCACCCACTCCTTCACGTAGTCGGGGGCCTCCGGCTCCCTCGGACGCGTCGCACGGGCCAGGTTACTCGCGTAGAGGTAGACGTGCTCGGCCACCGGGACCTTCCGCACGATGCTCTGTAACCTCAGGATCTCCTCGGCCGACAACGCCTCCTTCAGGTCCGGAACGTACGACGACGTCACCATCTTCATGATCTCGATCTCTTCCTCGGCCGTCGGATACCCCACCATGATGTTGAACATGAACCGGTCGAGCTGGGCCTCGGGAAGCGGATACGTCCCCTCCTGCTCGATGGGGTTCTGCGTCGCCAGCACGAAGAACGGCTCCGGCAGGTAATAGGTCTCTTCACCCACCGTGACGTGGTGTTCCTGCATGGCTTCGAGGAGTGCGGCCTGTGTCTTGGGGGGCGTGCGGTTGATCTCGTCGGCGAGGATCATGTTCGCGAAAATGGGACCGTGCACGAAGCGGAAAAACCGCTTGCCCGTGGTGTGGTCCTCTTCCAGAATGTCCGTGCCGGTGATGTCGGCGGGCATCAGGTCCGGCGTGAACTGGATCCGCTTGAACGACAGTCCCAGGATCTCCGACGTCGTGCTCACCATCAGCGTCTTCGCCAGACCCGGAACACCGATCAGCAGACAGTGACCGTTCGAGAACATCGCGATCAGGATCTGCTCGATCACCGCCGCCTGTCCGACGATGGCCTTGGCCAGCTCGTCCGTCATGCGGGTGTAGGCCTCGTTGAGGGCCTTGATGGCCCCGAGGTCCGATTTCTCCATCTCCGGGTCCTGCGGCTCGGGCTCGTCGTTCGTCTTTTTCGCGTCCGCCATCGACTGTTTCCCCCAAAGTGGTGGGCCTTTTCGTCTGATATGGAGCACAAACGCCGCCGAGGGCACCTTGAGGGAAACACCCGGCGGCCGTGCGGCGTCGGCACAGCGCAGTCGAGTCCGCCCGGACGACTGGCCTGGCCGGCCTCAACCTAATAGAACTGTCTGGCATCCCACAAATTACCAAAAAAATCGGCTCCGACGGACCGCCTGATCACCAGGAGCGCGTGCCACGGCTTGCTCGCAAGCCGTGCTCCCTCCGAATCCGCACGGCTGGACAAGCCAGCCGTGGCACAACGTGTGGATGTCACGAGTTCTGACCCGCCGGAGACCCCCCCGGGGCCTTTTTGGTTGACAATCCGCCCCGTCCTGCTATGTTCTTAGTCCTTGGCAGCCGGAGACTTGCGAATGAGCGACCCCGGAGCGACCGACGCGGCCTCACCGGCGGTTACGGTGATTTCGGGCGGACGCGTCCTCACCCCCTTTGACGAATTCAGTCCCGGGATCGTATCCATCAGGGACGGCAGAATCCTCGCCGTGACCGAGGCCCCGGACGCGTGCCCGCCGGCCGGCGAGCACATCGACGCCACCGGACTCACCGTGGCGCCCGGGTTCATCGACCTGCACACGCAGGGGGGCTGCGGCTGGGACATCTGGATGGGCACGGCGGAGTCGCTCGAGGGGTGGAGCCGGTGCCAGGCACGTCACGGCGTGACCTCGTTCATGCTCACCACCGGATACGCCACCGCCGGGTACGACTACCTGCGTGAGCACATCGACCGTGCCGCCGTCGCGGCGAGACCGCTCGGGGTGTATCTCGAAAGTCCCTTCTGCTCGATGGCGAAACGCGGCGGCATCAGCCCCGAGCGCGTCGGACCGGTCTCGGTGGAGGTGCTCGACGAGATCCACGCGGACCTGGAGGACGACCTCGTCATGATGACGGTGGCGCCCGAGCGCGACGGCGCATTGGAGGTGATCGCCGAACTCGTCCATCGAGGGATCATCGCGGCCGTCGGACACACCGACTGCACCTACGAACAGGCCCGGGAGGCCCTGGACGCCGGGGCGACACACGTGACACACTGCTTCAACACCATGCGCCCCCTGCATCACCGTGACCCGGGACCGCTGCCGCTCGTGCTCACCGACGACCGCGTCGACATCGAACTGGTCCTCGACGGCTTTCACATCCATCCGGCCGTCGTTGACTTCGCCGTCCGGACGAAAGGCATCGACCTCACCAGCGTCGTGACCGATAACATCCGTGCCGCCGGACTCGAACAACCGGACGGCACCTTCCAGCGGATGGAGCAGACCATCCGGGTCCAGGACGGCCTGCCGAGACTCGAGGACGGGACCATCGCCGGAAGCACCCTCACCATGGACCGGGCGCTCGCCAACGTCATCCGGTTCACCGGACTGCCGCTCGCCGAGGCGCTCGTCATGCTCACGTCCAGTCCGGCACGCGCCGCGCGCATCCGCGACCGAAAGGGCCAACTGAAAACCGGCTTCGACGCCGACCTCGTCCTCTTCGACGATGACTTCACCGTCCATCGGACCCTCGTGGCCGGGAAGACCGTTTACCAAAAGGACACGGGGTGAGAGCAGAGAACGAAAGACGCTAAGACGCTGAGACGCTAAGACGCTGAGTGTACGGCAGAAGAAGAAACGGCGAACAGAGGCAATTTGTCCGCTCGCGGCGGGGGGTGAGATGCGGAAGCCGGCGAAGACGTATCGCGACCTCCTTGTCTGGCAGAAGGCGGTCGGTGCGGCGGGACTGGCGTACCGAGTCACGAAGGGCTTCCCGAGGGCCGAGCTGTACGGACTCACCGCCCAACTCAGGCGGTGTGCTGTGTCCGTTCCGTCGAACATCGCCGAAGGCTTTGGCAGGCGTGGGCAGAGCGAGTTCCTGCGTTTTCTTCTCATCGCTCGCGGGTCGATATTCGAACTGGAGACCCGGAGCCTCATTGCGCTCAACGTCGGGCTCATGCAGGAGGATGCGTACACGGAACTCGCCGCGGCCTACGATGAGGTGGAACGCATGATGGAGACCCTGATCCGCACTGTGCAGTCGAAGAGATAATGCCGTTGAGATGATGCCGTTGTGCCGTTTCTTCTGCTTCTGACTTAGCGTCTTAGCGTCTCAGCGTCTTAGCGTCTTGCTTCACCAGCGACTCAGCGTCCGGCTTCACTAGCATCTTGCCTCGGAAATATGAGGTCGACCCATGGATTCCCTGATGATCGGCGTATCGGGTGTGCGGGGCGTCATCGGAAGCTCACTCACTCCCGAACTCGTGATCCGTTTCTCGATGGCCTTCGGGACCTACATGAAGGGCGGGACGGTCGTGGTCGGCCGTGACACGCGGAAGAGCGGCGCCATGGTCAAGCATTCCGTCTTCGCGGGACTGATGGCCTCGGGCTGCACCATCATCGACGTCGGGGTAGCCACCACGCCCTCGTGTTCGTTGAGCATCGTGGACCTGAAAGCCGCCGGCGGCATCGTCATCTCGGGCTCGCACAACCCGGCCGAGTGGAACGCACTGAAGTTTTTCAAGCACACGGGCATCTGTCTGAACGACGGCGAGGCGGCGGAACTGCTGGATATCTACTACCAGGGCAACTTCCGCGGCGTGGCGCACGACAAGCTGAAACCCGAGCGCACCGACGACGCCGCCGGGGAGCGTCACCTCAACCGGGTGCTCGCCGTCACCGCCGGCGAGCCCATCCACCGAAGACGTCCCCGCGTCGTGCTCGACGCCTGCAACGGCGCCGGCTCCCTCATCACACCCAAACTCCTCCAGGCACTCGGGTGCGAGGCGGTCAAGATCCACTGCGACCCCAACGAACCGTTCCCGCACAACCCCGAACCCATCTTCGTCCACCTGGGCGACCTGTGCCGGAAGGTGGTCGAGGTGCAGGCGGACGTCGGCTTCGCACAGGACGCCGACGCCGACCGCATGGCCATCGTGGACGAGACCGGTCACTTCATCGGCGAGGAATATTCCCTGGCCCTGGCCACGGCCGCCGTGCTGCCCAAGCGTCCCGGCAAGGTCGTGATGAACCTCTCCACCAGTCGGATGTCGGAAGACGTCGCCCGACGCTTCGACTGTGAGGTCATCCGCACCAAGGTGGGCGAGGTGAACGTGGCCGAGCGCATGATGACCGAACGCGCCGTCATCGGCGGCGAAGGGAACGGCGGCGTCATCGACCCGCGCATCCACTACGGCCGCGACAGCCTCAGCGGCATCGCCATGCTGCTCCAGTACATGTCGGAATCCGGCAGGAAGATGAGCGAGCTTGTCGCCGAGATCCCCCATTACCACATGAAGAAAACGAAAATCGCGTGCACCCGGGACGTGGCACTCGAACTCGTCCACCACATCTGTGCCGAGCACGCCGGCGAGCGGGTCAACACCGAGGACGGCGTCCGCATCGACTGGGACGACGCCTGGGTCCACGTCCGTCCGTCCGCCACCGAGCCCGCCGTCCGCATCATCGCCGAGGCACAAACGCAACAGCGCGTCGACCAGCTCTGCGACACCTTCGCACAGAAGGCCAGGGCTCTTCTGGATCAATAAGAAGGAGCATCTTACCACCAAGGCACCAAGGACACCAAGGGAAGAAGAAACGCCAGGGACTGAGGTGAAGCAGCAGAAGAAACTGCAGTATGAACCACCAAGACACCAAGGGCACCAAGGGAAGAAGAAACGACGAGGAGTGGGGTGAAGCAGCAGCTCGGCTGCGTTTCTTCTTCCGACTCAGCGTCTCAGCGTCTTTGCGTCTCAGCGTCTTGCTGTTTCTGCTCCTGACTCAGCGTCTTAGCGTCTTTGCGTGAGGCGTCGTTTCCGTTGCCGTTTCTTCTGCTCCTGACTCAGCGTCTTAGCGTCTTAGCGTCTCAGCGTCTTGCTTTATCAGGTACCCCATGAACCACGTCGTCTTCTGCGACTTCGACGGCACCATCACCGCGAAGGACACGATCGACGCGATGTACGACGCCTTCGGTCCGCCCGACTGGCCCGCCGTCGCCAAGGACCTCTACCGCAAGGGTCTCCGCAGCCGGCAGATCATCAAGCGCATGCTCGGCATGCTCGACTGCACCCGCGACCAGATCGTCCAACTCCTCCAGACACTGCCCATCCGTGAGGGGTTCGTCACGTTCCGCGAGTTCTGCCGCAGGAACGACTACGAACTCGTCATCATGAGCGAGGGGATCGAGCTGTCGGTTCAGACCGTCCTGCACGAGCGCGGGATCGACGACCTTCAGTACTTCGGCAACATCCTCGTGCGTGACGACGCCGGACGGTGGACCACCGAGAACCCGCACCTCCACCCCGACTGCACCGACTGCGGCAACTGCAAGAGTGCGCACCTCCTCGAGCGCAAGGTGCGCGGCGAGGCCGTGGTCTACGTCGGCGACGGCCCCACCGACCGCTGCCCCGCGTCCGTCGCCGACCTCGTCTTCGCCACCGGATATCTCGCCGACTTCTGCGAGAGAAAGTCCATCCCCTTCCTCCGCTTCGAGACCTTCCACGACGTCACGCGTGAGATGTCGGAGGAGGATTTCGCCGCACGCCTCGAGGCCGAAGCCGTGCGCGACCTCGAGCGCAAGACGCGCATGCCCGACCCCGAAGTCCACGCCGAAAACGCCGAAGGCCGAAATCCCTACGACAAGGGCAAATGAGAAAGAAAGACGCTGAGTCGCTAAGACGCTGAGACGCTGAGTCAGAAGCAGAAGAAACGGCAACGGAAACGACGCCTCACGCAAAGACGCCAAGACGCAAAGTTAGAAGCAGAAACAGCAAGACGCTGAGTCAGAAGCAGAAGAAACGGCAACAGGAACGACGCCTCACGCAAAGCTTGCCCTGAGCGACGCCGAAGGGACGCCAAGACGCAAAGTCAGAAGCAGAAACAGCAAGACGCTGAGACACGAAGACACTGGGTCAGAAGCAGCAGCAGAAGAAGAAGCGCAGCCGGGCCGCTTCTTCTTCCTCCGCTTCGAACCTGCAACCTGCAACCTGCAACTGCGGCTTTCGCCTCACGCCTCCCGCAAACAGGACAATCTCAGTCCTTTATTTGCAGTCAAAAACGACATATACGGGGAATTTTAGGAAAATTTTCGCGGTTTCCAGCCCGCCAGGGGCGATTTCCGAAAATCGTGTTAACTAATCAGTCAATTTTTCTTTGCCTCCGTCGGTACTGTGGAGAGGGTTATTGCAGCTCGACGGGGCTCCGGAAAAAAATGCAGGTGAGGCGCGACCCGTGAAAATCCCAACCTGTTACAGGAAAACGACTTACGGATTTCGGCTTCCCGTTTCAGGCGACACGAGCGTCCTATCAGGCGACACCGAGGCGACAGAACCGGACATTCAGGCGAAACGAGAGGACAAAGAAGGACACGGAAGGGAAACCGCGTGACGCAAAAGGGACAGAAAGCGACGGAAAGGGACGGCGAGCCGAAGGCGCGGCCCTACCGCGACACCCTCGACGGCGGCCGGACCCCACGACGCTCCGGTTCGGCGGCGCCTTCAGTTTCCCGTCCCCAGTCCGGGAAGCCACAGGTAGTAGAGTCCCGGGGCAAGCATCGGCAGCGGCGAATCGAGATGGACGTGCACCTCGCCGGAAGGGACGCTCGATTTCGAGACCATCGCCGACAAGAGTCCTCTCGGCTTCTCGTATCGGACGACGGCGGCGTCGGTGTGCTGTCCCTTGGCGGCGTCGACGGCTTCTTCGAGATATCCGATCTTGTCGATAAGTCCCATATCGAGCGCCTCGGCGGCGGTGAGGATAGCGCCGTCGGCGGCACGGTCGACTTCCGCCTCCGTCAGGTTCCTCCCCTGGCCGACGACCTTCTTGAACCGCTCGAAGGCGCCGTCGGCGAGGACGGAGAACCGCTTCTTCTCGGCGTCGGTCATCTCACGATAGGGCGACCCCATGTCCTTGAAC
>DATKVD010000521.1:0-7739 GCA_035530235.1 Planctomycetota bacterium
CGGTGTGATACCACACCATCAGGTCTTCCATCGAGCAGACGTGCCCCGCACGGTGACAGATGGGCGAGAAAATCTGGACCAGGAGGAGCCCGTTGTCGCCGAGACGCGTTTCGGTGTCGCGGCAGGCGGAGAAGTCGCAGGCGTCCTCGGGCCGCGGCAGAAGGTGTTTGGCGGCGTCGAGGTCGCGCGGGCCCTTGACGAGGAACTCGACGCGCGACGGGTTCGGCGCGACGCCAAAGTCGGCGTCACCGGGAGGCGGATATCGCGTGACGTCCGTCACCGTCCCTGCCGGCGTGTGGAACGTCCGGCGGACGAGCTTGAGACGTCCTTCCGTCCACTCGTCCACGTCCACGCGGACGCCCGGCGGCACGGGGCCCGTCCCGGCGCCCACCCGCGTGACGTACCAGAACGGGTCCCCCGCAAGCTGGATGTCGATCGGGCAGCGCTTCTGGAGGTCGAGGAAAGCGTCCGTGTCCGAGCTGCCGGTCGTCGCTAGAAGCCACGCCCACACCCGCGGACTGATGGGCACCCGGTCCACCGGCTCCCGTCGATACGCTGCCAGTATCCGCTCACGCGACGTCATCTCTGGCATCTGTTTTTCCTGGCCGTTCACCGACGACTTTCGAGCCGCCTGCGCGCCATCGCCGCGATGCACCGGAGCGTCGGTCGGATTCGACTGCCCCGTCAGGGGCGAAAGGATTTAGCCGGGGGCGTAAGCCCCCGGTGCGCAGGCAAACAAAGCCGCTCAGCCCCGAAGGGGCGGCAGAAGCGTTGCGAGACATCCTGTCGCCCCGTTGGGGCTTGCCCAAGTATGATGACCTCTTACCGGGGGCTCGCGCCCCCGGCTATTGACCGACGCCCCTCACGGGGCTTGTTGTCAACGACAACAGCTCGTTCTGACAGACGGGCGAAGGCGCCGATACGCTCTGAGTTGCGACCCGTCGTCTCAGCGCGAGCACTTCCACACGATGTCGTCCGCCTCGCGCTTCTCCGGGTCTTTCGTGCCGCCGTCGTCCTTACGGTCGATGCCGACGCTGTAAACGATGAACCCTTTCCCCTCGCGGCGGTAGATGAAATCCTTTCCGCTGAACGGGTCTGTGGGCAGCTTGTCGAGGAATTCCGGGACGAGCGCCGCCACGTCCTCGGGATACTGTCCATGCTTCATCCGGTAGAGCCGGAGGGCAATCGCCTGCGCCGCGCATCCCTTCCGGGAGACGTAATGGTCGAAGTTCCGCGCGCACTGCAGGTGGTAGCTGCCGCACAGCAGATGCCGGGTGTAAGGGCGCCTTCTGAACATCGTACTGAGGATTTGCTCGATGTGAAGGTTCTGCTGCTCCCACTGCTCCTTGCTTTCATGCCACGGCTTCTGCGCGAGGCCGACGTAGGTGTCCATGATCTCCAGGTAGGTGAGGGCATCGGCGAGTATGATCGGGCGGAGCATGAAGTCGGCGACGCGGCTTTGCTCACGCGGATGAGCGGCCGAGGGATATCCCCAGTCCTCCGGCACGCCCGTGCCCTTCGCAATCGTCGGCAGGTATTCACATCGCTCGCCGCGCAGGGCAAGGACGAACCGGCTCCGATCCTCGATGTCGCCCAGAGCCTCAACGGTCTGTCGCAAGGCGCCTGCCGACGGTTCCAAGCGGTCCATCACCGCTTTCACGGCGTTAAGACCTGACGCGCAGCAGGCCATTTCGACGAGGAAGCTGATGCCGGCGGGGTCGTTGTGAACGGCGCGCGCCACCTTGAGCAGCGTGACACACTCGGCAATTGCCGCGTCCGCCTTCCGCTCTTCCACGAGCGCCTCCGACGAAGAACGCAGCAGGAACGCCGACCGCTGGATGTCCTTCAAATACGGGTGCTGCCGCTGCATGAAGGGAGTGCCGTAGACCCTGGCGAACCAGCACTTCGGGCGGTTCACTGCCTGGCGGATGAGCCGGAGCGGCTCCCTAGCTTTCTCCAGAAGGGCACGGACCTCGTTGCGTTCCTCTGCTGTCGGCGGCCTTCTCTTCCACCGGAGTCTGTCCAAGCAGCCCTTCCCTTCCGCATTGAGAGCCCCCAACTGCTTAAACGCCCGCTCGTAGAGGAGCGCCCCGTTCTCGTCGTCCGCGACGTCAGGCGTCATTTCGTCTAGCGTCACCGGCTCGCCGCGTTTGCGCAGGTCCTCGAGTGCCGCGTCGAACTTGTACTGCATGACGACACCGCCGACCAGACGAACGACCATCAACGCCGCCAGCAAGGCTAGAACGAGCCAGCCGGCCCTTTTGAAGTGGCGCTTCGTGATGGGACGGCCGAGGACTCCGAGTTCAAGGAAGCCCAAGATCTTGACCGGTTCCTTTGGCATGGTTCCTCTCACTTCGCTACCGCGAGCACTTCCAGACGATGTCCCCGGCGTCGCAATCGCTTCGGGTCCTCAGGTCCTGCGGCGTCCCGGCTCAGCCCATCCAGAACCCCTTGCGGTGCGTCACGCCTAAGACCTTCCGACAGGCGGGGCAGAAGTAGAGGTACCGCTTCCCCAGGATCCCCGCCAGTTCCTGGTACCACACCGTCCGCAGCGATTCGGAGCAGTGCGGACACACCGGGACGACGTCTTCTCTGCGTTCCGTCGCGAGCATCTTGTGTCTCCTTTCCGGGGTGCGAAACAACCTCTCGGCCGCCGCCCTCAAAGCCCCAAGCCGAACGTTACATCGATGGGCGTCCCGGTGCGCCTCACATCCTCGTAATACCTCATCCGGATCGTCACCCGTTCGTGCTGCCGCGCGACCCGGAAGTCCATCTCCTGTGTCACCATCGTGGGGTCGTTGAAGTCGGTGCCGCTGCCGGTGCTCACCGCGTCGATCTCCTTGCCGTCGGGGCCGAGGACCTCGACCTCGGCGACCTTCCCTTCCTCATCGCGGGGCAGCCGCCAACGGAGCGTGAACTCACGGTGGGCGCCCGCTGCGGCATCACCTTCGCTTTTCGGGAGACACACGATCTCGAAGGTGACGCCGCCCAGCGTCACGACGCGGCCGGACTCGATGGGGACGTCCTTCATGACAGCTAGCTTCTCGTTCCGCGTGAAGGTGAGCGCCATGGTCCCCTTGAAGTGGAGCTGCGTTGCGCCCTTTGCCGGAAAGCCCGGCGCATCGATGCTGAACCAGAGCCTGCCGCCAGGACTCGACGTCCACGACCATCCGCCGATACCACAGCCCTCCTCGAAGTCCTCGTTCTCGGTCCTGTCGGCCGGCGGCTTCGTCAGGTCGGTATCGAGGTTGTCCCTGAAGGTGACGTCACGGAGATACTGTGCCGCCAGGCGGGTCGGCCCTGGGATCCATCCCTGCTTCGTCGCGGCGAAAAAGAGCGTCATCGGACTGCGGTCGCTTGAGTCCTTATCCGCCGCCTCCTCGGGCCGGGTGACGACGAAGCCGAGGAAGACCACCTTGACCGGGGTGTCCTTTGTGGCGTCCGCGGGTGGGACTGCGTCCTCGCCCGCAAGAAGGGTCGCGGACGCGACGAGAACGATGCCCACTATCGCAAGTCTTCTCATGGCGTTCTTCCGCAGTTCCAACGCTGGCCTCGCGGGCGCGTCGTCAGAAGCCCAGTCCGGACCGGACCTTCACGGGCACCGTGACGCGCGCGTCCTCCTCGAACCACGTCACCTCGACCGTCACCTTCTCCGGCTCTTCGGGCAGGACGTACAAGTTCGTCGACGTTTCCCGGTTCCCTTCGTCCCAGCCGAAGATGGAGTAGAACGTGCTTGAGGGGATCTCGGCGCCGTCGGGTGCGAGGAAGCGGATCGCGACGATGCGCTTATCGAGGTTCAACCCCGGATGCGCCCACTGGAGTCCGAAGCATCGACCCTCGGGTTTCTCGACGTCGCTCGGCACTGCCACCACGTGGAGCTGGAGCGTGCCGAACTGGAGGATTGTGCCGGGCGTGAGATCCACATCCGTGCGTCTCGCGGTGCTCTCTCCCTTCGACAGGATGAACGTCACCCGGGCATCGACCGTGAGTTCCCTTGCGCCCTTTGCCGGGAGCCGGCTCGACGCCAGGGCGAAGGCGTAGGCAGGCACGCCGCGCCGGACCGTTCGCTCCTCGTTCATCACCCACCATGTGGGGTCCTTCCTCCTGAGGGTGCGGAGCATTCCCCGGGGGTTGGTCGGGTCCACCGCGATATCCGTCGCGAGTTCCCTGATGACGTTTCGTCGATAGGGCGCCGCGAGGTCCGTCCCGTTGTCGTCGGTGAAGCTCACGAGCCTGCTGGACGTCTTGTCGATGCCGATGACGTGCCAGCCCTTCCGTTGCGCGATGAACTTCAGCGACGTGCACGACCCCTCTACCGAAATGCTCGAGCTGTTCGCCCCTCCCGTCACCTCCAGCCCCACCAGCCGGACCTCGACGGACCGGTCGGCCGTCCCCGGCTCGCACGCGAACCTCACGAACAGGAGCACCGCAAGCGCCGCAGCGACCATCAGGATGGGAAGCTTCTTCATCACGTTCGACCGGATCGATTGTGTGTTTTCGCACGCCGCGCGCGACGCGCCGCCTTCGTGTCATTCTACCGGTCGCGCCACCCGACGGCAAGGACGCATTTAGGTGATTCAATTGGATGGGAAAGGCTCACCTCATGCGCGCCCGGGGAGGTGGGTGGGATCGTCGAGGGGTGCGCTGAAGGCTTCGCGGAAGTCGGCCGTGCGGATGGGCGCGGGGAGGCAACCGACGGTGGACATGACGAACGCCGTCGAGTTCTCACGGTTCAGCGACCCGTGCGTGGAGCGGACGGCGGTCCATCGGGCGAGGCGCCGGCTGCCCTCCCAGTAGTCGTCCCTGAGGGTGACGATGAGGTCCGGCGACTGAGCGACAACGCCGTGGAACGCCCGCCAGATTCGCGCCGGCGCGTCCGGGTAGGTATGCTCGGCGGTCGCGAGGAAGAGCGCACGGTCATCGACGAAACCCCTGCCGTCCACGTGGTTTGCGCGTCGAAGCTCCGCGATGACGGCGGCGAGTTCGAGCGGGTCGCCGGTGAGCGTCTCGTAACGGTAGCGTCCCTCGTGCTCGTGGATGCGCGCGACACCGTCGGCGCTTCTGACCGCGATGGCGCCTTCTTCCGGGTACATGACGAGGTTCGTCGCACGATTCTCAACGAGCGCTTCTGCGACGTTCTGGGCGCTTTGTGTCCACATCGCCGCATAGGTGACGAGGCCGAACCGCGCGATCACGACGTCTCTGGGGCCGGTGAGGACATGTGCCACGTGAAACCCCGAGTCGGCGAGCGTCTCGGCCAGATCGGCCTGACGTGCGGCGCACAGCGTGTGGCCGTGATCGGAGAGCATCGTGATGTCGAGGGCGTCGACGTGCTCCTTCATCAACCGGCGGCAGAAAGCGTCCGTCCGGTCGAGGACATGCCGCAAGCCGTCCTCCCCTTCGGCGGTCCCAACGCCTGCGGTGGCATGGAGATACGCGACGAACCGCGGCGACGCCGACCGGCGGAAGCGGGCCTCGAGATCGCGAAGTTCCTTGCGGAACACCCAGCGCGGGCGCACGTATCCGATGCCGGCCCAGATGCGGCGGCACCGGTAATCCACGCGGCTCATCCACATGGAGTTATGCCCCCACATGTATGCGGCCGCCCCGCCGACAAGCCGGCCGGTCGCGCGGTCGAAGTACTGCGCCTCAAAGGCGTTAGGACGCTCACCTCCCAGGATGTCGCTCATCGCGAGATCGGTCATGGACGGAAACGGGCAGATCATGCGCTGCGGCGGGTGGAAGCCGGCGAGCCCGCCGGCCGCGTGACACTCCGCGACCACGCGGTAGGGAAGCCCGTCAAGGATGAGGATGAGGTGGCGCCGAGCGCCGGGCACCGGAGCGGTCGCTCGCGATCGCGGCGACGTAACCGTCGTGCTAGCTAGTCCTTGCGACAGCAGCATCACCGCCGCCGCCGACAGAATCAAGAGCCACACCAGCATCTGAAGGTCCCCCGCGCAGGACGTCATACCGGATGAGATTATTGCGAGGAGGCACGAATTGCGCAAGGTCGCGGGGACAAAAAAACGCCCGCCGGGGCTTGGTCGGCGGGCGGAAAGTCGGAATCGGGTCCAAGGACGTTTGTCTAACTTACGTCAAATCTGCTGTCGCACGATGAAGTGGATTCCCACGCGATGCTGGTTCTCAACTGCTTTGTGCCACATGACTTTCGCAATGCCGACAGACGCCGCCACCGGCTGGTGGCACACGGCGTAAATATCCAGCAGCTGCCCCTCCGGCACCTCGAACGGCACCTCGAGCATCATGCCGTGCTGGGACAGGTTGTGCGCCGTGCCGTCGTGGTACTCCTGCTCCTCGTCACTCAGCCCGGCGGTCTTCAATCGACGGAACTTCAATGCCAGCTCACAGTTAATGCGAGCGGAGTTGCGGTTATCGGTGCGTTCGCGCCTGGGCAGCAGCTTGTAGATCTTGGTGCCGCAGTCGGGACACTCGCCGCGGATGGCGGGGGTGCCGTTGCCCATCGTCGTAAGTAGAATGCCCACCATGAGTTTCGTCTGGCGGCATTTCAGGCAGAACCCCTGGATGGCTTCGCTTTCCTGCATGTTGGGCTCCTGCTGCATGTGTCAACCCCGTTGGAAATGGCCTTGGCTGCCTCTCAACACCGGTTTATACCCCCAAGTGGGGCTAGCGGCGCAGGCAAAGTCCGGAATTTTCTCGGGTCTTTCCGAGCGTTGGAGGATGGTCTAAGTCTTATCAGTTGAAGGGGTTGCGGGATTCCCGCTGGGGACGTGCGCCGCAGACCGGCCGCTAGCCTCCGCGTGTTCGGACCTCCCGGAGCGGCGTCCGCCGGATGTCTCATCCCGTCCTCCGGTGACCTCGCGTCAAACCCCCTCTACGGGCCCGTCAGCGGGCACGAATCGCCCGCTTCAGACGCTAGAAATCGTCGCATGCTGTCGCTTTGCGTCGTTTTCATGTCGCCTCGGTGTCCGACAATGTCGCCCCGACCGACAGCCGTGTCCGACTTTGTCGGTCAGATGTCCCTTTTTGTCGGATCGACGTCATGCGATGTCGCTAGCTCGGAACGGGGTCACCGATGAACCGCAAGAAGAAGAAAAGGCGAAGGGAACCGCCAAGTGCAAGGGGTGACGAAGCAACAGAAGAAACATGCCTCACGCAAAGACGCAAAGCCCGCAAAGGAAACGACGAAGAAGCCGGGCTCACGCAAAGACGCAAAGCGGGCAAAGGAAACCAAGAAGAAGCCGGGCTCACGCAAAGCCGCAAAGAGCGCAAAGAACAGCACCGCTCGCGGGGTAGAAGCAACAACGGGGCCTCACGCAAAGACGCAAAGCCGCAAAGAACAGCACTGCTCCTGGGGTAAAAGCAGCAACGACAACGGCTTGCCACCTGCAACTTGCCACTTGCCACGGCTTTTCTCCTTGCAGTCATTGGGCGGATTACATATACTGGTCCGTCGGCCACGGCCGAACCGCGAGACGGGCTTCTTCGTCGCGTTCTACTACAGTTGCGACGCGCTTGAGGAAGTGAGGCGGTTCTTCAAGAAGGAACGCGGGGTGATTATCCCGTTGACGGTGAAGGAGATTCTTGAGGAGGCGATCGCGAAGAAGCTGGCGTGACGGATGAGTAATTCGAGAGAGTGCGGCATTGGACAAGCGCCAAGCGACCGGCTGCCAGCCGTGCAAGGCGGTACAGAAGGAGGTTGATCTATGGTGAACGCCCCGCAGATAAGAAAGGTTGATCTCACTCCTGAAGAACGCTCG
>DATKVD010000522.1:0-54451 GCA_035530235.1 Planctomycetota bacterium
GAGGCGTCGAAGGCGATGTCGCGGGGCATCGGTTACGCGGGCGAGGGCGACGTGCTGACCGCGTCGCTGGTGGGGGCGCTGCTCGCCGCGTTCGACCAGACCACCTTCACCGAGATCTTCTGTCCCGACTGGAAAGGTGGACAGGTGTTCCTCTCGCACATGGGCGAGATCAACCCGCGGACGGCCGCGGCGAAACCAACGCTCTGCGAGAAACCGTTCCCCTACACCCCCGCCGAGAACCCCGCCGTCCTCGCCTGCGCCGTCAAACCCGGCGCCGCCGTCCTCGTCAACCTCAGCCCGGGGCCCGACGAATCGTTCCGACTGATCGTCGCGCCCGTCGAGGTGACCGGTGACACGACGCGCGACGACATGAAGCGCAGCGTGCGCGGGTGGATTCGCCCGAGACGCACGACGGCGGCGTTCCTGGAGGCGTACTCGCGTCTGGGGGGCACGCACCACAGCGCGCTGGTGTTGGGCGATCACGCCGAGGCGATCGAGGCGTTCGCACGGTTCGCAGGTCTCGAGTGTCGCGTCATCGACTGAGAGGATACGATGGGGAAACTTTCGCAGCTGAACGTGGGGATCGCGGGGGCCTGCGGGCGCGGGCAGAGCTTCAAGACGGCGTGCGACGCGCTGGAGGTCGTGCGCATCCACGCCGTCTGCGACGTCAACACCGACGAGCTTGAAGCCGCGCGCGAGCGACTGGGCGCCGACGAGGCCTTCGACGATTACGATACGATGCTCGAGAAGTCGGAACTCGACGCGGTGATCATCGGCACGCCGATGCACTTCCACGTCCCGCAGGCGGTGGCCGCGCTCGAACGCGGACGGCACGTCCTCAGCGAGGTGCCCGCCGCCGTGTCGCTCGACGAATGCCGAGACCTCGTGCAGGCGTGCCGGCGAAGCAAGACCGTCTACATGATGGCCGAGAACTACTGCTACACTCGACCGAGCGTGATGGTGCGCGAGATCGCCCGACGCGGACTCTTCGGCACCCCCTACTACGCCGTCGGGGAGTACCTGCACGAGCTGAAGCAGCTCAACGAGGTGACGAAGTGGCGTCGGCGCTGGCAGACGGGGGTCAACGGTGTGACCTACGGCACGCACAGCCTGGGACCGATCCTGCAGTGGATGCCGGGCGAGCGGGTGGTATCGGTGAGCTGCGCGGGGACGGGACATCACTACCGCGACCCGCGCGGGGACGTCTACGAGAACGAGGACTCGTGCACGATGCTGTGCCGGATGAGCGGGGGCGGACTCGCGGTGATCCGCGTGGACATGCTCTCGGACCGTCCGCACGCGATGCACAACCACGAATTCCAGGGGACCGACGGGTGCTACGAGTCGCCGCGAGGTCCGGGTGAGAAGCACCGCATCTGGCTGCGCTCGCTCGGCGACGATGCGAACACGTGGCGCGACCTCGTCGAGCTCGAGGAGGAGTTCCTGCCCGATTTCTGGCGCACGGCCTCGGACGCGGCGGCGAAGGCCGGCCACGGGGGCGGCGACTATTTCGAGATCCTCGACTTCGTCGACGCCGTCCAGGGAGTCCGTCCGTGCCCCATCGGCATCCACGAGGCCATGGACATGACGCTGCCGGGACTGGTGAGCCAGCAGTCCATCGCGCAGGACAGCGCGTGGCTCGACGTGCCCGACTCGCGCGACTGGTGAGACGACCATGAGCGACGAACACTACATCGGCGTCGACCTGGGCACGACGGGTGTCAAGGCGGGCGTCGTCGCCCAAGACGGCACCATGCTTGCGATGGCGGCCCGCGAGGTGACGCTCGACACACCCGCGCCGGGACGTGTCGAGTTCGACGGGGAAGCCTACCTCGCCCTCGCGTTCGACAGCATGCGCGAGGCGCTCGCCGAAGCAAAGGTTCATCCAACGTCCGTCAGAAGCATCGGCATCAGCTCGCAGGCGCAGACCTTCGTCGTCCTGGGCAAGAACGACCGGCCGCTGCGGCAGGCGATCAGCTGGCTGGACGTCCGCGCCGAAGCCGAAGCCAAGGAACTCTCGGCACCGTCTCTGGATCTCTGCGGACGCGAGGCCAACGCCATCGCCAGCGGACCGAAACTGCTGTGGCTCCGTCGTCACGAGCCCGAGGTCATGGCGAAGGTGAAACGCGTCCTCCTGACGCCCGATCACCTCATCTTCGTCCTCACCGGCAACGCGATCAGTGATCCCATCACGGCGGGGTCCACCGCGATGTACGACCGTCGTGACGGCCGATGGGTCGAGACGCTTCTCGAGCGGTGCGGTCTGACGGCGGCGATGATGCCGGAGGTGCGTCACGCAGGCGAGTCGGCCGGGACGCTGTTGCCGCAAGCGGCGGCGCAGCTTGGACTTACGGAGACTACACTCGTCGCCGTCGGCACCAACGATCAGTCGGTCGGGGCGATCGGCGCGGGAAACGTCACGCCCGGGTGTGTGTCCATCACGCTCGGCACGGCGCTGGCCATCATCGTCACGCGCGAGACCGACGAAGGCGCTCCCGAGGGAATCGGGGGCGGCATTCACGCGGCGCCCGGGCTCTATACGCATCTTGCGTTTGCCAAGACGTCCGGCATCGTGTTGAAATGGTTCCGTGACAACTTCGCGTCGGGGCTCAGCTACGACGAACTCTTCGAGGAAGTGTCGCTGGTGCGGATCGGGTGTGAGGACCTGAGCTGTCTGCCACATTTCTCGGGGACGGCGACACCCAGGTTCAACCCGTCGGCACGCGGGGCCTTCGCGGGCCTCAACCTGTCACACACGCGCGCACACCTGGCACGCGCCGTCGTCGAGTCCTTGACGTTCACCATTCGTGAGAACCTGGAGCTGCTGGCCCGGGGCGGGCCTCTGCGTGAGATCCGCGTCTGGGGCGGCGGGGCCCGGTCCGACGTCTGGCTCCAGATGATCGCCGACGCAACCGGCTTCTCAGTCGAGCGCGTCGCCACGACGGAAGCCGCCGTCCTCGGGGCCGCCGAACTGGCGATGGTCGCCACCGGGCGTTTCACCTCCATCGCCGAAGCCTCGGCCGCCCTCTACCGTGCCGCGAAACGCTTCGAGCCGGATGCGTCCTTGAAGCCGCCATACGACGACGCCTTCGAACGATACCGCACACTCTACCACTCGCTTTACGGGAAGGAGTAACCATGTCCATTGCGCCGAGAATGAACCGCCTCTTCGCCGCGGACGGGAAATGCTTCAACGTCGCGATCGATCACGGGTTCTTCAACGAGTTCGAATTCCTCAAGGGCATCGAGGACCTGAAGCGTGTGATTGAAACGGTCGTCAAGGCCGGTCCCGACGTTGTCCAGTTGTCCGTCGGCCAGGCCCGGCTGCTCCAGGCCATCCCGGGCGGGCGGAAGCCCGCGCTTGCACTCCGCACCGACACCGGCAACATGTACGGGAAACAGATCCCGAAACACGTGTTCAGCCAGATGATGGACGACCCGGTCGAGCTTGCCGTGCGTCTCGACGCCGCCTGCGTCGTCGTCAACCTCCTGATAATGCCGGACGAGCCGGAGATGTATCACGACTGCATCACCAACCTGTGCAAAATCAAGCCGGCCTGTGAGCGGTTCGGGATGCCGCTGATGGTGGAGCCGCTGGTCCTCCAGCCGAACGAGAAGGCCGGCGGGTACATGGTTGACGGGACCCTCGAGAAGATCATGCCGCTGGTCCGGCAGGCGGTCGAGCTGGGTGCGGACGTCATCAAGGGCGACCCGTGCGACGACGTGTCGGAATATCACCGGGTGATCGAGGTGGCGTGCGGCGTTCCGGTCCTGGTGCGCGGGGGCGGGCGCGTGACGGATGAGGAGATCCTGAAGCGCACGGAAGCCCTGATGAAACAGGGGGCGGTCGGCATCGTCTACGGTCGCAACGTCATTCAACATCCCGATCCCCAGCGCATGACCCGGGCACTCATGGCCGTTGTTCACGAAGGGGTGAGTGCCGCGGAGGCGCTCCGGATGCTGAAGGGGTGAAGCCACTCATGCCGGTCGGTGCAGAGCGGATCCGTTCGAACGCACTTGACAGGGACGTCTGTGCCGTCTATCCTGATGGTCTGAGGCCCACGGCTTTTCCCACGACCACCGGCGGGAGGGGTGCCGTTGACAAGACGCACGCCAAAGAGTCGACGCGTGGTTCCGGTCGTCGCCGGCTCGCTGCTGGTCGTGCTTGTGGTTGCGCTTCCCCTCCTCCACTGCCTGCACACGAGACATGTTGCGGGGCTCTTCGCCGGTCCCTCCGTCGACAGCAGCGAGACGGCCCGCACGGGCTTCTACGCCCTGCCCGTCTACAAGCTGGAAGCCTACCAGACCGGCACCGAGGAGGACAACGCAGCGGCGAGACCCGGTCTCCTGGACCGGTCGGCTGAAGACGAGAGATTCGAGCGCATCGAGGGCATTCACCCGGACTACAAGCTGGACGTCACGAGCGGCGCCACCCGCGCGGCACGCATGAAGGAGCCGACCTCGCACCGGGATCCCTGGGTCCCGCGCTTTCTCACCATCACCTATCCCCCGGACAACGCCCTTTTCCCGCCGAACCTGTGCGCCCCGTTCGTGGAATGGAACGACATCCACAACAACCTCTGGCAGGTGACGGTGTCCATTCCCCACGCACAGCTGGAGTGGAAGTCTCTCACGGCGGAACGTCGGTGGCGCGTGCCGGACACCGTCTGGGCACGCATCAAGGAGCATGCCGCCGCCGGGGCGGCCTCCGTGCAAGTCCGGGGCATCAGGCGGAGCGGTCTCTGGGGCAAGGCCGCGCCGACCGTTCATCGATCGCAACGGGTCACTTTCCGCATCGCACGTGATCCGGCCGACAACATCATCGTCTACCGTCTGGTCGATCCCCCCTTCGCCAACCGCAAGACCCCGAGCCTGTTCATCCGCGACATCCGGCTCACGCGCCCCACCGTCTTCCTCGACGCGCGCCAGCAGTACTGCGTCAACTGTCACGCGTTCTCCTCCAAGAAGGGCACGCACGGCAGGCTCTCGCTCCAGGTCCGATACGTCGGAGACGAGCCCGCGGACCATGCCGTCTATGCCGCCGTTTACGACATCGACCGGCACGAGGGCAGGAAGACCATCTTCCCGTTCGACGTTCAGATGAGCACGTTCATGGCGTGGTCTCCCGACGAGACGCGACTGGCGGTTGCGGCCCGTCAGCGGTTCGCCCCGCGCACCGGTCCCGTCATCTTCGAGACGCAGACCATCGGTCAGGATTCCGACATCGCCGTCTACAACGCCCTCGACGGCACGGGGGCCCTGCTCCCGGGGGCGTCCGAGCCCAAGGTCCTCGAAACCTATCCACGGTGGACACCCGACGGGAAGTCGATCGTCTATTCGTCCGCCCCCGTCGGCAAGCACCCGTCCATCACACAACTCGATCTCTACATCATTCCCTTCCGTGACGGTCTGGGCGGCAGCCCGGCACCGGTTCCGGGGGCATCGGCCAACGGGAAGAGCAACTTCTACGCCCGGTTTTCGCCCGACGGCAAATGGATGAGCTGGGTCCAGGCGGACTACGCCTCCCTCATCAAGGCGTCCAGTGACATCTACCTGATGTCCGCCGATTTCCGGTCCGGGCCCAGGGCACTGGCCTCGAACGTCCCCCACGCGGCCGACTCGTGGCACAGCTGGTCCTCCAACAGCCGCTGGATCCTCTTCGCCACCAAACGTGAGGACGGCATTTTCGCACGACTCTACATGACGCACATCGACGAGGCCGGGAACGCCTCGCCCGCGGTGCGACTGCCCATCGAGACCCCGCGCATGAGGATGTCCTTCAACATCCCCGAGTTCCTGGCAGAGAGACCCCCCATCGAGGAGCACCGGCTCTTCGAGGGGATGTGTATCCGTGCCGAGAGTTTCAAGGTCAAGCCCCCTGCGGCCGAGGCAAATGGAACAGCATCAGAGTAACACGTCTTCCGGGATCATCGCGCGTCTCGACGCTGCGGGCCACCCTCGCTTCAGCGTGACGGCCGCTGTCGTTGTCCTCCTTGCACTGGTGCTCTTCGCCCCGTCACTCACGTCCGGAACCTTCGTCAACGCGTCGGACTCCATCCTGCGCCTGTCGCTCGTCTCCCACGTCCGGCACATTCCCGGGATCTTCGGCCAGGACTTCATGGGATTCACCGACGGGCGGTATCGTCCGTTCTCCTACGCCGTGCTGGCACTCGTACGCACCTTCGCCTCCCCCGATGACGTCGTCTTCTGGAACCTGTGGCTGCTGGCATTCCACGTGCTGAACGCCCTTCTGGTCTATGCGGTTGCACGACACTTCACCGATCGCCCCACGGGACCACTCCTGGCGCTCGGCGTCTTCCTGCTCCATCCGCTCGCGTCCGCCTTCGGCAGCCGCATCAACCTCTTCCCGCACGTCCTTGGGGGAACCTTTTACCTCGGGGCACTGCTCTCGTATCTGAGATACGTCCGCACGCGCCGACTGCGCTTCTATCTCCCCGCGGTGCTGCTCTTTGCCGTCGGGCTCCTGACGTCCCACAGTGTGTTGACGCTCCCACTGCTCCTGCTCCTCTACGAACTGTTCTACGAACGAACGGGCATCGTGAGGACGATCGAGCGTCTGCTGCCGTTCGGCGCCTGTGCCGTGGCGGCCGGGTTCTGTTTCGTGATGTTCCACCCACACCGTGTGTTCTATATTTGCCCGCCGCTGCCTCCCGCACGGCCGCTGCGCTACTGGGCCTACTCGTTCGCCGCCGGCGGACTGGACACTTTTGTCGGACTGCTCAGGGGCCGGCCTTTGCGCGTTGCGGTGAGCCGTCTCCTCGGCGGCATGTACAGCACGTGGAACCTGATACCGGCCACGTTGGCTCTCGCCGCGTGGCTTGCCGTCAGCATCCAGGCCCTTCTCGCGAAGCGCTGGGTCGCGGTCGGGACCTTCCTCCTGCTTCTCGGTGTGCTGCCGCAGTTCTCGTCCACGCACAACTTCACACCGGACTACCTGTTCTGGACCTTCCGATACCTTCCCCTGGTCGGGTTTGCGCTGCTTCTGGGCGCGGTCGTGGACCCCCTGCTGACCACCGTCGGTCGCCGCTTGTGCCTGGGGGTGCTCGCCGTCGCGGTGGCTGTCCTTCTCGCCTACGGGGCGCGCCTGGTCACCGTGAACGTCCACGCCCGAAACCCGGAAGACTACTGGCGCTATGCCCTCAAGATGGACCCCAGGAGTGAAACCGCCTCGGTGAACCTCGGCAAGGTCTACCTCGCGAAGGGAGACGAGAAGGAGGCATTGAAGCACCTGTTCTCGCCCGTGGTGGGATCGGTCCGTGAGAGCTGCCTCGCCATGGCCGGATACTACAGTCGCACGGGGGAGCGCGTGGCCGCCGTGGGACACCTGGGCATCGCCGACCGGGAGACGGTGTTCGGTCTTCAGTTTCAGGAGGATGCGCTCACATCCGCCCGGGTGCTGTATGACGCCCAGGCCTTCGACTTCGCCGAGCAGGAGCTTGGCAATGTCCTGATGGTGGACCCCCGGAACACCACGGCACTCAAGATGCTGGGCGACATCTTCCTGGCCAAGGGATACGTTCCGGCAGCGGTGGGCTGCTTCGAGGAGGTCGCCCTCGTCAATCCGACCGATACGGCAAACACGGAACGACTCGAAGCGCTGAGACGGCGTCTGTACGACCCCGAGGACCTCGACCGTCCGGCCACCATCGTCCCTCCCCCGCCCGACTGGCTGCGGTACGCGGTGACCCAGGTACACAGCCGGCGCATTTTTCCACAGATCCTGCGCGACGCACAGGCCCGCCCCGACGACCCCATCCTTCAGCTGGTCGCGGGCATCTGTCTATCCGAAGGCGGCCGCCACGGCCCGGCACTGGCGCACGTCGACCGGACCGTGAAAGCGATGCCCGCCTATCCCTTCGCCACGGTGGCCAAGTGCTACGTCGCCCAGAATGCGGGCGACATCGCGCTGGCCGTGAAGACCATCGAGGAGGCGAGGCAACTCACCCCACGCGACGCCCACGTCTGGCTTCAGTTCGGCCAGAAGCGACTGGAGGCGGGCCAGCCCGCCCTCGCCATCGCCGCGACCCAACTCGCACTCAAGGGAAACCCGAACAAACCCCAGACGCACGGCGTCCTCGCCGGGCTCCTGGTCAGACAGGGCCGTTTCCCTGAGGCACTTCCCCACTATCGCGAGGCCCTTCACCAGCCGAGGGCCAGACTCGGCCACATCCACAACGGTCTCGGGTACGTGCTCATGTGTCTGGGGAGACTCGACGAAGCCGTTGCACACTACCGTGAATCCATCTCCATCAACCCGCGTCCCCCCGTGGTTTACCGCAACCTGGCGGCGGCACTGGCGGGCAGGCAGCATTTCTCGGAGAGCATCGGTGCGCTGGAGGATGGACTGAGGATGGCTCCCGACGACGTGGGACTGCACCAGGATCTTGCGTGGCTGCTGGCGACCGCCCCGCAGTCGAAGCTGCGCGACGGCGCCCGTGCGGTGCGGCTTGCCGAGACGGCACTCAAGAACACCCGCCCCGTGACCCACGAGATGCTCGACGTCCTCGCCGCCGCTTACGCCGAAGACGGGCAGTTCCAGAAGGCCGTTGAGACCGCCCGGCAGGCCGTCAGACTGGCCGAGACTCAAGGCAAGCCACGTGCCGCCGACGCCTACCGTCAAAGACTGGAGCGCTACCTGCGTGCACAGCCCCTGAGCCCCTGATCGGCCGCCGGAGCGACCGGCCGTGACAAACCCAGGCGCTTCGCCCTGCGCACATGCGAACCCCCAAAACGAAAGCAGCCGCGACTCCCTCGGGAGTCACGGCCCACTCTGGTGGGCAGGGGCGGAGTTGAACCGCCGACACCAGGATTTTCAGTCCTGTGCTCTACCGGCTGAGCTACCTGCCCGTGACGACTCCGGCAACGGACATGTTAGCCTTCGTGTCGGAAAAATCAAGGGCTTTCCGCGCGTTTTTGCCGAGGGGGCCTCACCGCGAACGGAAGTATTCCCGCGCGTGTTCGACGTCCCGCATCATCTGCCCGACCAGTTCGTCCACGTCGCCGAACCGCTTCTGCGCCCGGATTCGCTCGACGAACTCGACCTCAACGTCCGCCCCGTAGATCTCCCGGTCGAAATCCAGAACGTGTACCTCAACCACACTCCCGGACGTCCCGTTCCGGGACGATGACGTGAACGTGGGGCTCGAGCCCACACTCACGACGGCCGGAAGCCGCCTGTCGTCGATGGCCGCGGTCGCCACGTAGACCCCGTCCGGCGGAACCACCTCCTGCTGCAGGTCCAGGTTCGCGGTGGCAAACCCGAGGTTTCGGCCCCGGCCGGCTCCCCGCACCACCGTCCCGTAGACCGAGAACGGTCTCCCCAGGAGACGCGTGGCAAGGTCGAAGTCGCCCGCCATGACCGCTTGCCGAACACGGGTCGACGAGACCGGCTCACCGTCCACGAGGACCGCGGGGACACTCCGCACGTCGAAGGCGAACCCGGCGGCACGCTCCCGGAGGAACGCCTCGTCCCCCTCACGGTTGCGGCCGAAGGCGGCCCCATGTCCCATCACGACGCCCCGGGCACCCACCCCTTCCACGAACACCGTCCGGACGAAATCTCCCACGTCGGTCGCCGCCAACCGGCGGGTGAACTGCAGCACGACGCACACATCCACCCCCAGGCGCTCGAAGAGCACCAGTCGGTGAGGCATCGAGGTGACCAGGGAGGGGGATCCGCCGGTGAGGACGGACCGTGGGGGCTGCTCGAAGGTGATGACCACTGCGGTGCCCGATTCGGCCTTGGCCCAGGACACGACCTCATGAAGGACCCGCTGGTGGCCGACGTGGACGCCGTCGAACGTGCCGACGGTGACCACGGGAAAGGGCAGGCGCCCTCCCAGGTTTTCCACGCCGTCAATGTGCCGCATGGGGAGTATCCGTCACTCGTCGTCGAACTCGCCGGGGGTCGTGTCCCCCTCCGTCGTCTCGTCCGGCGACTTCGGGGGCGGCCTGAGGTCCTCATGCCCGGTAAATTCCAGGACGGTCCTGGGGAAAACGCTGCGGCCGAACTCCGTCACCTTCGTGGCGAGAACGTAGTCACGTTTGAGCTTCCGCTCCGCGGGGAACCCGGACGCGTCGGCCTCACGTTCCTCCACGACCTTGACCACCGCCGACACGCCGTCCCGCTCCGAGGACATCGGTCCCTCGACTTCGTTCAGCTCAAGCGTCGACATCCGATCGATGAAGTCCGGACGACCGACGTCGTAGACGTTGTTGACGAACAACGGCGTCTCCTTCACGACGAGACCGCGCGTCTTGGCGAAGTCCTCGAATTTCCCGGCGCCGCCCGCTTTCTCCAGCTCCTCCCGGAACGCCTCGGCCGCCCGGTGTGCCTCGATGAAGGCCTCTTCCTTCCTGATATCGGCGACCACCCGTGTCTTGACGTCGGCCAGTTCCGGGACCGTCGCCTCGCGCACCGCGCCCAGTGGACGGAACACGAACCTCGCACCGGCACTCGACAGGACCGGAGAAAGCTCCTGCGCGGCCGCGTCCAGTTCGAACGCCATCTGGGCCAGGCCTTTCCCGTCGGCCCGGGCGATCCCCACGCCCGGAAGCTCGAGAAGCTCCACGTCGCGGAGAGGGTCGGTCCGGAAGTATTTCAGCCCCTCGTTCTTCCGCTCGTTCACCAGCGCCTCCAGCTGTGCACCCACCGTATCGCGGTAAGCACGTCGCAGGTCCTCCAGCACCTGTGCCGCCTTCTCCTCGACCTTGCGGCGCGTCAGCACCGCCTCTATCTGTGGCTTCACCTCGGGAAACAGCAGATACTCGGCTTCCCCGGCCTCGCCCTCTTTCTCCTTGATGAGGTAGAGGTCCTTGTTGTCCTCGTAGTATTTCTTCAGTTCTTCCACCGGCACCTTCACGTCGGTCTTCAGCGGGTCGAGGTCGAGCTGCGCGTATTCGATGGAGACCGTCGGCGGGTTATAGTAGGTCCCGCCGGGGCCCTTCCGGGCCTCGAAATATTCCTTGATCTCCGCCTCCGAGGGGGCCGGCACCTTGTCGAGAAAGCCGTCACGGAAGAACTCGACGTATTTCACGCGGACGGCGCGGTTTTCGGCACTGTACTGTTCCCAGGCCTCGACGTCCGTGGGCTCCAGGGCGAACATCATCTGCCTGAGCACGGCCTCGGCCATCAGCCGCTCACGCAGAATCGTGTCCACCTGCTGTCCCGTGACGTTCATGTTCTCGATAAACCATCTCTCAGCCTGTGCATCGAGTCTCGCGCCGCGACCGGCGTAGGTCTGATAGATGCCGCGCTTGGTCTCGAGAACCGCCCTGTCACTCACCCGGACGCCGGTCTGTCGGGCAAGCTTGAGAAGTCCCAGATACCCCCAGGCAATCTCATCGACCGTCACGTTGTCTCCCGGGTACCGCAGTTGGATGATGTATCGATCGAACTCGTTGCGGAACACCTTGGCCCAGTACCATTTGAAGGCCGCGAACTCCGCATACGTGACGTCTTCACCCGCGATGCGGCCGCAGACCTGCTCACCGCTCTCCGGCCGCGCCCCAATCAGCTGCGTAATCGCACGCTGGAAAACCCACCCGACGATGAGCACAGCCGCGAGCACGAAAAGCACCTTCTTCTGGTGTCGAATCACCCACCCCAGTGCCATGAAATGCCTCCTATTCCGGTTTCCTGAGCCCATGATTATACGGAGGAACCGACTCAGCGCAACAGTTTTTTCCGTAAGCGAGCGTTCCCCGGGTCTCCCGAAGCGTCATTGACGCCGCTCCCCGCCGGATCGCCGACGCGCAGAATTGCCTTGACACCGTCCGACGTCATCTGTTCAAATGCCACACCCGTAGGCTCGGTCTTCCGTCGTCCCCGATCACTCAGACGTCGGCCTTCGCCTCCCGGAGGGGCATAATTGGCCAAGCACCTTGTGATTGTCGAATCACCGACGAAGGCCCGCACGATGAAGCGGTACCTCGGGCCGGACTACATCATCGACGCGAGCATGGGGCACGTGCGTGACCTCCCCGTCAAGACGCTCGGCGTCGATATCCGCAGGAAGTTCACACCCACCTACGAGATCAGCAAGGGCAAGAAGAAGGTCATCGCGGCGCTCAAGAAGAAGGCGAAGGCCGCGGACGTGGTGTATCTCGCCCCCGACCCGGACCGTGAGGGGGAGGCGATCGCGTGGCACCTGAAGGAGGCCCTTGAGCTGCCCGACGCCAAGGTGAAGCGGGTGACGTTCGAGGAGTTCACGAAGTCCGCCATCACGCGGGCGTTCGAACATCCGGGCGAGCTGCGGATGGACCTCGTCAACGCCCAGCAGGCCCGACGCATCCTCGACCGCATCGTCGGGTACAAGATCTCGCCGCTGTTGTGGAAGCGCATCCAGCCCGGTCTCAGTGCCGGACGCGTGCAGTCGGTGGCGGTACGGCTCGTCGTCGATCGCGAGCGGGAGATCCGTGCCTTCGACGCCCGGCCCCAGTCGGACAAGGAATACTGGACCGTCAAGGCCGTCCTCAGCCGACGCGACCGTCCGGACGAGACCTTCGAGGCCGAGCTCAAGCTCGACGACAAGAAGGAGCTCAAGACCGAAGGACAGGCGGCCGGGGTCGTCGCCCGCCTTCGCGAGGCCGACTACGTCGTCACCGACCTCGACGTCAAGGACCAGACGGTGAGACCGTATCCGCCGTTCTCGACCGACCTGCTGCTGCGGGCGGCGTCGGTGCAGCTGCGCTTCAGTGCCAAGAAGACGATGATGGTCGCGCAGCAGCTCTACGAGGGCATCGAGGTGGGCTCGCGCGGGGCCGCCGGGCTCATCACCTACATGCGAACCGACTCGTACAGCCTGTCGCGTGAGGCCATCGGGGCCGCCCGGAGCTTCATCACCGACACCTTCGGCGGCGAGTACGTCCCCGAGGAGGCCAACGTCTACCGTGCCGCTCGGGGCGCACAGGAGGCCCACGAGGCCATTCGACCCAGCGACGTCACGCTCACCCCCGAGCAGGCCGGACAATACCTGAACAGGGACCAGGCCCGTCTCTACGAGCTGATCTGGAAGCGGTTCGTCGCCTGCCAGATGAACCCCGCGGAATACCGGAACACCGTCGTCTCCATCTCGGCCGACGACCGCGTCTTCCAGACCCGCGGCAAGCAGACGCTTTTCGACGGGTTCACGCGTGTGCTGCCGCGGGGCAAGGACGACAAGGACCAGCTGCTGCCCGAACTCGCCGTCGGCAACGACCTTCAGCTGCACGACCTCGATCCCGAGCAGCACTTCGAGCAGCCTCCGCCCCGATACACCGAGGCGACGCTCATACAGGAACTGAAGAAACAGGGCATCGGAAGACCCAGCACCTACTCCCCCATCATCAGCACCGTCCAGGCACGTCAGTACGTCGAGCTGAAGCAGCGGCGCTTTCACGCGACGGCGCTGGGCGAGACGGTGACCGACGCGCTGGTCCAGCATTTCCCGGACATCCTCGACCTGAAGTTCACCAGCCAGATGGAGGAGAGTCTCGACGACATCGCGGAGGCGAAGAAGGACTGGATCAAGGTGCTGAGCGACTTCTACGGCCCGTTCGCGAAGGCGCTGAAGGAGGCGTCGAACACCGTCGAAGAGAGCGAGTACACGTGTCCCGAGTGCGGGAAACCACTGGTCTACAAGTTCTCGCGAGCGAAGCGGTTTCTCGGGTGCTCGGGGTATCCGAAGTGCCGGTTTTCGGCACCGGTGGACCGCGAGGGGAAAATCACCGAAAGAGAGGAACCCGAAATGACGGAGTTCAAGTGTCCGGACTGCGACGCCCCGATGGTCATCCGCGAGGGTCGCTACGGGAAGTTCTTCGCGTGCAGCGCCTATCCCAAGTGCAAGAAGACCATGAACATCGGTGAGGACGGCAAACCGGTCGAGAAGGCCAGGGGCGGCGGGGAACCCACCGACAGGAAGTGTCCCAAGTGCGGGAGCCCGATGGTGAAGAAGGTGAGCCGGCGGGGACCGTTCCTCGCCTGCAGCGCCTACCCCAAGTGCAAGACGACAGAGAACCTCCCGAAGGATCCGGGCAAAGAGAAGACCGACGCGAAGGAGCCGCCCACTGAGACCGTCGAACAGAAATGCCCCGAGTGCGGGAGCCCCATGGTCAGGAGGACGAGCCGGCGCGGTCCCTTCCTCGGCTGCTCGGCCTACCCGAAATGCAGGACCATCATGGACCTCCCCGGGGAGGCCGCACCTGCGGAGAAGAAGCCCCCGCCCGAGACCACCGACGTCGACTGTCCCGAGTGCGGCAAGAAGATGGTCATCCGCGAGGGCCGCTACGGCAAGTTCCTGGCCTGCACCGGCTACCCGAAGTGCAAGACCACCCGCAAGCTGGACGAGGACGGCCAGCCTGCCTCCTGACCGTCCGGTCCCGGTCAATCCACGGAGGACTCCAGGCGGATTCCCTGCGGGACACGCTCCCGGGATTGCATTCAGATGGTTACGTCGAGGTGAGGGGGGGCGTCTTCGTCGGCTTCCTGGGGCACATCCTCAGCGGGCGGCGGCTCGTCAACGGGCTCTTTGTCCGCGGGAGTTTCCTCATTCTCTTCCTCGTGCAGATCAACGGTATCCTTCTGCCCGCCACGGTCCTTCCGGTGCTTCCTGACGAACTCTTCGAGTTCGGCGAGGTGCCGCTGGTCGTCCGCGCGCTCCTCACTGAGGTTCGTCTCTCTGATTCGTCCCGGGTAGTGTGACTCGTTCACGCGATTGTAGGTCCCATCGATTCCGAACGACATGGCCGCACCTCCTGTCGCCCCGCTCCGTCCCGCGGGCGCCCCGTCGGAAGGACCGTCACCCTATGAAATCCTGACCTCGGTCCCCCAGTTGATTCTGGAGTCTCAACAGGATGCTCGCGTGCATCTGACTGACACGCGACTCGGACAGCCGAAGCACGTGTCCTATCTCCTTCATCGTCATTTCCTCGTAGTAGTATAACACGATTACGAGACGCTCGCGCTGGTTGAGTCCCCGGGTGACCAGTTCCCTGATGTCCTGCCGCTGCATCCGCTCGGCCGGGTCCTCGATACGACCGTCCTCGAGGACGTCGATCTCACGGACCGTCTTCGCCCCTTCCGTCTCGTAGTACTTCCGGTCGAGCGAGATGATCCCGGTTGCCGTGGCGGACCTCGCCAGATCGAGGAACTCCTCGGGGGTCAGGCCCATCTCTTCGGCGAGTTCCTCGTCGGCGGGAATCCGGCCGTACTTGATCTCGAATTGCTTGTAGGCGTCCTCGATCTTGTGCCGTCTGGCGCGCACCAGTCTCGGGACCCAGTCCAGGGAGCGCAGCTTGTCGAGGATCGCCCCCTTGATCCGCTGATTGGAGAACGTCTCGAACTTGACACCGCGATCCAGGTCGAACGTTTCGATCGCGTCCATCAGGCCGAACACCCCTTCGCTCATGAGGTCGTCCAGCTCCACCTCCTTGGGCATCTTGGCGTGGAGACGCTCGGCCACCGACTTGACCAGGGGGAGGTAGTTCTCGATGAGCTGGTTTCGGACCTCCTGCGTTCTCTCCGCCTTGTAGGTGGCCCAGAGCTGCTGCAGTTCCTCCTCGGCCATGCTCATATCCTTTCCTTTCGGCTAAGCGTCGGTCTCCGAGTGTTGGGAATACCTCAAGCCGTATCGTGGGTCTGGCGGGTCGCAGCGGTCGGCTGCTCGCGTGACCCCCGGTTTTCTTCCGCCTGCTTTTCGCGCGCCGTGCGCGCTTCCTGCACGCGTTTCCGCTTCACCTGTTCCGCCAGCATCTTGCGCTTCAGCTCCTCGTTCGCACTGTCCTTGGCAATCGCGGCCCCGATGAGTCCCGTCACGAACCCGAGCACCGCAAAGATGATCAGCGCCAGGAGACCCCGGAGAAGCACCCAGTTCACGTCGGCGCCCTGCCACCACCCGAAGCCCGCAACGAAGACGAATGCGATAATGCCGAGCGTCGCCGCGAATCTCCTTGCCGTAGCCACTCATGCCTCCCACACTTCCGCCACTTGTGCCCGATGCATGACGGCACGAAGCATCCGACGGAAGAAACCGCCCTCCCGCCCCCGGACCGTCCTGCTTCCATTCACGATCATCCGTCCGATGCCCCGCACTGCGACGCTGGCCGGACACCGCGGATAGCCGACACCGAACGGCCGACGCTCCCTGACGGCCAGACCCACGTGCTCGTCTTTCGGAACAAACCCCAGCCGGTCCACCTGAAGCGACAGGAACTGCCGACTCACGTCCGCAACCGTCAGTGACACCCGCTCCGCTTCCCTGCGGTCCTCGGTCATGTTGACCACGACGCGCATGCGTCCGTGCTGAGGCTCCCGTGAGATCAGCTTGATCGTCGCGTAGGCGTCCATGATCGACGTGGGCTCCGGGGTGCAGATGACCAGGACCTCGTCGGCACTCGCCGCCACCCGGACCACGTTTCCCGATATCCCGGCTCCCGTGTCGACGATCAGCAGGTCGGAATCCTCCTCGAGCGTCTGGAGGGACCGGATGAGGTCGTCGCGTGCGGTGCCGCTCAGGTTGGCCAGTTCACGCAGTCCGGAGGCCCCCGGAACCACGCGAATGCCCTCGGCCGAGACCACCACGTCCCTCAGTCGCATCCTGCCCATGACGACGTGGGACAGGTTGTGCAGCGGGTGGATGTCCATGATGACGTCCACGTTCGCAAGCCCCAGGTCGAAATCCACCAGGGTCACCCGCTGACCGAGCCGCGCGCAGGCGATGGCGAGGTTAACCGCGAGCGACGTCTTCCCCACGCCTCCCTTTCCGGAGGTGACCGCCAGCACACGGGCGGACATCCCCGCTTCCTTCACCAACGCCCTCAATGACGCCGCCTGATCCGGAATCACCGTTACCGCTCCCACACCATGGACGCGAGCGACCCCGCCGAGGCCACCTCGATGTCGTCGGGAATGTCCTGTCCGGTGGTCACATACGACACCGGGACTCTCACACGACTCGACACACTCACCAGTGTCCCGAGGGCCTCCGCTTCGTCCACCTTGGTAATCAGAAGTCTGTTCGGTCCCACGTCCCTGAACTGCTTCACCACGTCGAGCATGTTCCCCATGCTCCCGGTGGCACTGACCACGAGATGGACCTCATCAGCCCACGAAGCGGTCACGAACGCCTTCAGGTCGTTCATCTTCACCTCGTCGCGCTGACTTCGTCCGGCCGTGTCGATGAGCACCAGATCGTAGTCCTGCAGGTCCACCAACGCCTGCTTCAGGTCACCCACGGTCAGCACGGTCCTCAGGGGCACCTTGATGATGTCGGCGATGGTCTGGAGCTGCTGGACCGCCGCGATGCGGTACGTATCGATCGTGATGAGTGCCACCCGACGTTTCCCGCGCACCTTGAAGTTGGCCGCCAGCTTCGCGATGGTGGTCGTCTTGCCGACGCCGGTGGGACCGATGAGCACTACGACCTGCCGTCGGCCGGCCGTCAGCCGAATGGCCCCGCCGACGTTCACGTGCTCCGCAAGACGTCCCGTGATGCGTTCCCTGACCCTTTCCTCGGAGCGCAGCTCCGTCTCCGTCATCTCGGCCGCGAGTGAACGCACCACGTCGGCGGCAAGCCGTTCGTCGAGGCCGTGACCGACGAGGGTGACATATCCCTCACTCAGCGGCTCACACAGGCCTGCCACCACCGGGGGACAGTTCGACCGAACCAGTTCATCCAGCGTCGACCGGATGCCGAGGACCTCCTCACGGAGTCTCTGAAGCTGCTCGTCGGTGCCGGAGCGTCTGGCCGGCGCCTGGCGGCCGTATGCGGCGGCCGGTCCGGGGCCGGACAAGGGGGCAGGCTGCGGGGACACGGGTGGATTGCGGACCTCGGCCGCGGCGGCGATCTCCACGAGCTGCTTTCCCAGAAATCCCCTCAGTCCGGGGGCACGGATGTTCTTCGTATAGATGATGACCGCGTCCGCGCCCAACGTCCGCTTGACCAGTGCCAGGGCTTCCCGCATGCTCTGTGCTCGGAAGGTCTTCATTTTCATTCGACCACCACCATTCCTAGGGACTCGATCTTGATGTCCTGCACGATCTCGTTATAGCTCAGGACGACCAGGCTGGGGATCTCCACAGCCGTCATCCGCTTCACGTGGAGTCTTATCTGCGGTGACACCAGGACCACGGGGACGTGTCCGGCGGTCGTCAGCTTCTCGCATTCCTTTGCGACCGCACGGTTGATGCGTCGTATGACGGCGGCTTCGACAGTCAGGTACGACGCGCGGTCGGTGTGCTCGATCCCGCGGCTGATGACGTCCTCGATGCCCGGGTCGAACGTCACGACGTGAATGCGGTTCTGATCGTCCACCAGACCGGCGCAGATGCTGCGTGCGAGGTTGTTCCGCACGTACTCGCCCAGTATCTCGGGATCCCGGGTCCGTGCCGCGTAGTCACTCAGGGTCTCCAGAATGACGTCCAGGTTGCGGATGGAGACCCCTTCGCTGAGCAGGCCCTGGAGTACCTTCTGGATCTCGCCGACGGTGAGCTTGCCCGGGATCAGCTCCTCGACCACCGTCGGGGCCCGCTCCTTGAGTCGACTGATGAGCGTCTGCGTGTCCTCGCGGCTCAGCACCTCATGGGCATGGCGTCGGACGATCTCCGTGAGGTGGGTGGCGATGACCGTCGGCGAGTCCACCACCGTGTAGCCGAGCATCTCGGCCTTCTGTCGCTGTGCACCGGTAATCCAGTAGGCGGCGAGACCGAAAGCGGGCTCCGTGGTGCGGGTGCCGCCGATGGGACCACTGGTCATGCCGGAATCCATCGCCAGATACTGGTCGGGAATCGCCTCACCCGTCGCCACACGATTGCCCCGGATGCTGATCTGATAGGCGTTCGCGTCCAGCTGGACGTTGTCACGAATCCGTATCGGCGGCACGATCAGTCCCAGGTCGGTCCCCATCTGCCGACGTATCATCGTGATGCGATCGAGCAGATCGCCGCCCTGGTTCGGGTCGACGAGTCGGATCAGTCCGTAGCCGACTTCGAGTTCGAGCGGGTCCACGCGCAGGTCCACCTGTTCGGGTGCCGGCGGCTTGGCCTCCCCCTGTTTCCGCGCCGCCTGCTGCCGTGCCGTCGCCTGCGCCTGCACCGTCTGTGCACGCGAAACCGCCATCGCGCCCAGGCCGCAGGCAACCGCAAGTGCGGCCATCGGAGCCCACGGGAGGCCCGTGAACGCCATCAGCCCCACGAACCCCGCCGCAATGGCCAGGGCCTTGGGCTGACTCATCAACTGATTCACCAGTTCCTCACCCAGCTGCTTCTGACCCGAGGCCCGCGTCACGATGAGACCTGCAGCGATGGAGATGACAAACGCGGGGATCTGGCTGACCAGACCGTCGCCCACCGTCAGCAGTGTGTAGGTCCTGAGCGCCTTCTCCAGTGTGAAGTTGTACATCAGCATGCCGATGATCAGTCCGCCGATGATGTTGATGATGGTAATCAGGATGCCGGCGATGGCGTCGCCACGCACGTATTTGGAGGCACCGTCCATCGCGCCGTAGAAGTCCGCCTCCCGACCGATCTCCCGACGACGCTCACGCGCCTCACCTTCCGAAATGAGTCCCGCGTTGAGGTCCGCGTCGATGGCCATCTGTTTGCCGGGCATGCCGTCCAGGGTGAACCGAGCCGCCACTTCGGAGATGCGTGTGGCGCCCTTCGTGATGACCACGAACTGAACGATGACCAGGATGGCGAAAATGATGAACCCGACCAGGGGGTTGTTGCCCGAGACGAACTTGCCGAACGCCCGGATGACCGCGCCGGCGGCCAGTTCCCCCTTCGCCCCGGCGTTCGTCAGGATCAGTCGGGTCGTTGCGACGTTCAGCACCAGTCGGAAAAGCGTCGTCACCAGAAGCAGCGACGGAAACACCGAGAACTCCAGGGGCCGGCTGACGTGTATGGTCACGAGGATGATCACGATACTGAGCGTGATGTTGACCGCCAGCAGGAGGTCCATGAGCGGCGTGGGGAGCTGTGCGATGATGACACCCGGCAGTGCCACGATAAGGATCGCCATCACGAGACCCTTGTGCCGCGTGATGCCCCCCGCGCCGGTCATGCTCCCGACAGCCAGCGTATCAGCCAACGGTCATCTCCTCCGGCATCCTAAGCCACACTGGGCCGCTGCTGTGCCTTCATCCGGTTCAGCTCGTAGACGAACGCCAGGACCTCCGCCACGGCCTGGTAGAGGTCCATCGGAATCTGGTCGCCCACGTCACACATCCGGTAGAGTGCCTGTGCAAGGGGCTTTCTCTCGACGATGGGGATCTCGTGTTCCTCCGCGATCTCCCGGATTCGTCCCGCCAGCAGGCCCTTCCCCTTGGCCACGACGGTCGGGGCGGCCATCTGCCGGGCCTCGTATCGGAGTGCCACCGCCACCTCGGTGGGGTTCGTCACCACGACGTCGGCCCTGGGCACGTCGTGCATCATCCGCTGCATGGCGATCTGACGCTGCATGCGTCGTCGACGGTCACGGGTGAGCGGGTCCCCCTCCATACGCTTCAGCTCATCCCGCACCTCCTGCTTCGTCATGCGCATGTCCTGCTTGAACTGCCATTTCTGGTAGATGTAGTCCAGAAGTGCCAGTGCCAGCAGTGCGATGCCGATCCGCAGCGCCAGGACGAACGTGCACCCCGTGACGAAGGCGAAAATCCCGCCGACGGACGCACCGCTCAGCTCGGTGTAGACCCCGAACTGCGATCGGATCGTGTAATAGGCGACCAGTGCCACGACCGTCACCTTGAACAGGCTCGCCATCAGTCTCACGAGACCCCGCTTGGACAGCAGTCGCTTCATCCCTTCAACGGGGTTCAGCCGGTCCAGCTTCAGCGTGAGGGGTTCACCCGTGAAGACAAACCCCGTCTGCATCACGTTGCTGAGGAAGGCGATGATGACGAGTCCCCCAATGACCGGCATCATCGCCCTGAGCAGATAAAGCCCCCCACCCCCGAAATAGGCGTAGATCTCGTGAGGTCCGACGGTCTGTACGTTCATATTGCCGAGTGCCCCGCGCGTGTAATTGAACAGCGCCGCCAGCGGATAGTGTCCCCACAGCTTCAGCACGAGGACGGCCCCCAGCAGGATCAGCGCGCCACTCAGGTCGGGGGACCGTGCCACACGTCCCTTCCGGCGCGCCTCCTGGAGCTTCCGTGGCGTCGCCTCCTCGGTGCGGTCCCCTACGTCCTGTTCCGGCATGCCACGCCTCCGCTACTTCACCGCCATGAACTGCAGCACGACTTCAAGCCGACCCATGATCCATACGAATGTTTCAGCCAGCAGTGACGCCGCTCCCGCCAGTGCAAGCGACGTCACCACCAGTCCGAGGCAGACCTTCAATGGAAACCCGATGATGAGCACGTGAATCTGCGGCACCGTCCGTGCAATGATCCCGAGTGCCACCGTCACGAGAAACAGGGCGACAAACGTGGGGGCCGCCAGCCGGATCATCAGCATGAACATGTCACCCATCAACCCGGAAATGGTCGTGACCATGCCGGCGTGGAATCCCGCCCCCATCAGCGGGATGCGGTCGAACGTCCTCACCAGTCCCGCAATCAGGATGTGGTGTCCGTTGACGCCGACGAACACCACCAGCGCGAACATGTAGTAGAACTGCCCCAACACGGGCACGGACGACTCGAACAGCGGATTCATGACCTGGGCCAACGCCGTGCCCATGTGGCGCGACAGCAGTGCCCCGCCCATCTGGGCCGCAACGAACACGATGTTGACCACGAACCCGCAGATCATCCCGACGGCCAACTCCCCGGCCATCCCCACGACAAGGTGCGGCCAGTCCGTGGGCATCGCAACGGCCGTCGGCCGCAACATCGGGTAAATCGCGAACGACAGCGCCACCGACGCCAGCACCCGGATCCGCCACGGGACCTCCGAGCCCCCCAGCACCGGCGTGATCACGAAGATCCCGCTGACCCGGAAAAGGACCAGCAGAAACCCCATGAACCGCTCGATCGCGAACCCCGCCAGATCCACCGTCCACCTCTATCGCAGAAGCCCGGGCAGCCCCTGAAGCAGCTGCTGCGTGAATCCCGTTACCGTCGTCAACATCCACGGAAGAAAAATGAAGAGTGCCGCCATCATCCCCAGGATCTTGGGAATGAACGACAGCGTCTGCTCCTGCACCTGGGTTGCGGCCTGCAGGATGCTCACCGTGATGCCGACGATGAGTCCGGTTACGAGCATGGGTGCAGCCAGCAGGAACGCCACCATGAGTGCCTGACGGCCGAGTTCGACCGCGATATCGATATTGCCCACGGCATCCCCCTCACAAGAAGCTTTCCACCAGTGACCGCACGACGAGGTTCCACCCGTCGGCCAGCACGAACAGCATCAGCTTGAAAGGCAGTGAGATCAGGATCGGCGGGAGCATCATCATGCCCATCGAGATCAGCACGGACGCGACCACCATGTCGATGATCAGGAACGGCAGATAGAGGATGAAGCCCATGATGAACGCAGTCTTCAACTCACTGATGATGAACGACGGCACAATGACGGTCGTCGGCACCTTGTCGATCGGCACGTCCCCGTTCACACGCGCCAGTCTCAGGAAGAGACCCAGATCGGACCGGCGGACGTGTTTCAACATGAACTGTCTCACCGGCACGATCCCACGCTCGTAGGCCTGCTTCGCCGAGATCTCACCATCCATCAGCGGCGACAGCGCCACCTCGTTCACCTGTCCCCACACCGGCGCCATGACCATGAACGTCAGGAACAGTGCCAGACCGATGAGTATCTGGTTGGGCGGCAGCTGCTGTGTGGCCAGGGCCTGTCGGAGCAGCGACAGCACCACCACGATGCGCGTGAAGCAGGTGGTCATGATGAGAATGGCCGGGGCCAGCGACAGCACCGTGAGAAGGAACAGGATCTGAAGGGTGGTGCTGAGCTTCTGCGGCGTATCGGCCGGGCCGAAGCCCGGAAGCGTCGGCAGCGTGAGAGCCGTGTCCTTGGGCGTGTCCTGGGCCAAGGCGTCGGAACCCAGGAGAAGCAGTCCCACGCCCAGACACAATATCAGCACCCGTCGTCGCCTCGTGCGCTCTCTCAACGCTCCCTCTCCGAAACGCCGGTCAAGCACTCACCTGCTCACGTACGTCCGCGGCTCCGCCACCACGTCATCTTCTGTGCAACCGCGTCCAGCTCCTGTCGAATGCCACTGAGTTCCGCCTCCCGCGCACCGTGAACGTCGTCGTCGGCGTAGCTCCCGTCTGCGTCGTCCAGACTGGTCTTGAACGACGACGCGATGCCCGGTCCTCTCTGTGCGGCCAGCTCTTCCGTCAGCCGCTTCGCCTCGGCCGGGTCCGAGATTTCGGCCAGCGGCGACATGGAGGTCCCGGTGACCCCCACCATCACGAACTTCGACCCCACCTTTACCAGAAGCAGATGCTGTTTCGACGAGATGTAGGTCCTCCCCACGACCTTCACGACACCGCTGCCGAACATGTTCCGTGCGGACGGCACATACCTGCGGATGACATAGACCACGGTGTAGATGAACACGATCACGACACCCACCCAGATGAGCATCTTCACGACCGCTTCCGCGCCCGGGAGTCCGACCGGCGTGCCGTCGCGCCCGGGCTGTGACGCCGTCCGTGCCTCGTTCCACACGTCGTCGGCGGTCTTGCCGTCGTAGGGCCCCATCACGTCGTGTCCCGTCGTGTTGTCTTCCGAGAAGCAGCAGGGGGCCGTCACAACCACCAGAACCGTGACGGCGGCGCCCAGGAGAATTGCGGTCAGACCGTCCGCGCCTCCGGTCTCTCTTGACATCCTTTTCCCTCGTCTTTTGACGACCGTGCCGGGCCCATGTGCGAGTGGTCCGGACCCACCTCATGTGCTCGTGAAATGCGACGGACGCGTCCCTCGACGACTCAGACCGCCGACGCGTCCTGTCGTTCCTCCGGTGACACGATTTCGGCGATGCGCACGCAGAAGTGATCGTTGAGAATGAGGACTTCCCCCCTCGCCACAAGTCGGTCGTTCACGAGCACGTCGACGAAATCCCCGGCCAGCTTCTCGAGCGTGACGACCGCTCCGCCCTGCATGTTCAGGATTTCCTCCACGCTCATGCGCGTCCGGCCCAGTTCGATGCGGACATTGAGCGTCACGTCCATGAGCATGTCGATGCTCCCGGCAGCACCGGCACCCGGTGCCCCGGCGCCGAGATCGTCGAATCGGGCAGGCGTCAGACCTTCCTCGCCGGCCTCCGCAGCCCCGGCTTTCTCAACCAGGGACTGAATCTCGTCCTCGGGGATTGCCGTCTCGGGGCTCTCCCCGCCCCCCGCGGGTGTCTCGACCGCGTTTCTCTCTTCCTCGGACATGACGTCTCCCTCTCACCCGTCCTGAGTTCTCATGGAATGACATCCCACCTGTCGAAGATCACGTCCTCGATGACCTCGGCGTCCATCAAGGCATTGAGTTTCTGCTTGATGCGACGTTTGACGTCACCCAGCTTCTCACTCCGAAGGTTCAGGTAGTCCTCACTGCCGATGATCTTCCGAATGCTTTCCTTGATGGTCGGCAGCATGTTTTTCTTGTCGGGATCGATGAACTCCTCGAACTCCAGCCGACGACTTTTCAGCACCTTGACCGTCACACTGTACTTGTAGGTCACACTGCGGTCCCCGGTCGGGGGAAGTGTGGTGGTGAACTGGTAGTCTTCAAGCAGCATCACGTTGTCGAAACCACCCTGGGCCGGGGTGCTGGCCTGTGCCGGCTCGTCGGCCGGAGACGGTTCGACCGGTCGCTCTCCCGCCGGGGCCGTGAACACGTAGACCGTGATCACCATGCCGATGACCACGACGAAGGTGACCGCTCCGACGATGAGTGCCCCGGGGCTGAAGCCGCCTGCGGGGACGGGTGCCGGGGTCTCTGCGGCCGGCTCCTGTTCCGCATCGGGGGCCTCCACCGCCTCCTCTGCTTCCACCGGTTCCTCACTCATGGATCTCCCTCCTCGGGATGACGTCCTGAACCAATTCCTCACTCACCACGATCTCGACCCGGCGGTTCGCGATGCGTCCATCCCGGGTGAGGTTCGAGTCAATCGGGTCGAAGCTGCCACACGCCGAGAGTCGGAGACGTCTTGGGTTGATGCCCTTCTGTCTGAGGTATTCCCCAACGGCGCGTGCCCGCAGAAACGACAGCTGCCAGTCCGTTGTGCCCTGCGGCACCTCCTGTGCCGAGGTGTGTCCCCGGATGAGCAGTCGATTGGGGTAGTCCTTGATCACTTCCTCGACGAGGACGTCAAGCACCTCCTTCATTTCCTGTGGAATCTCGGCGCTGCCTTCACTGAACCCGACCTTGTCTCCAACCGTGATGCACGTGCCCTTCTCGCGCAGGCTCTTGCATAGAAAGTCCTTCCCACGAACGTTCATCGATTCCGCGCCGCCGTAGACTTTCTTGAACCCCTTCGGCGTCGAAAACATCTGCAGCTTCTCGAAGATGCCGGTCGTCTTGGCATGTGTTCCCGGGGCCACCTCCGCCCCGAGATCGTATCCGAAGGCCTTCTTGACGCTCTCCAGCAGCTTCTGAAACTTCTCGTCTTTGATCTCCGACATCGCGACGAGCATGATGAAGAAGCACAACAGCAGACTCATCATGTCGCCATAGGTGACCATCCAGGCCGGTGCCCCGGCTTCCGGCTCTTCCTGTTTGGCCTTCGCACGTTCCGCCATGACGTCCGTCCACTCAGGCAGCCTTCTTGGCGTCCTTGTCCTCGGTCTTTCGCAGTCTGGCCGGGAGGAAGGTCCGGAGCTTCTGTTCGACGATGCGGGGGTTGTCACCGGACTGAATGGCCATCACCCCGCGGATGACGATCTCCTTCATGAGGACCTCCTCCTCACTTCGTGTCCCAAGCTTGTCGGCTATGGGACCGAAGACGAGGTTGCCGGCAACGGCACCGTACAACGTGGTCAGCAGTGCCACGGCCATCCCGCCGCCGATCTTGCTGGGGTCATCCATGTGCTGCAGCATGATGATGAGACCGACGAGTGTTCCGATCATCCCGAAGGCCGGGGCGTATTTGGTCAGGGCATCAAAGATCTTCTTTCCGACCTTGTGACGTTCCGTCAATGCTTCGAGTTCACTGATCATGATCTGTTCGATCATCTCCGGGTCGGTGCCGTCCACGGCCATCTGTATGCCGCGGACGATGAACTCGTCCTCCATGTCGCCGGTCATGTTCTCGAGGGCCAGGATCCCGTCGCGACGGGCGATTTCCGCATAGGACACGAGGTCCTTGATGAGCTTCTGCGGATCGGTCCGGTCGGCGAACACCACCTTCTTCAGCACCTTGGTGACCTGGAACACACGGTACAGGGGAAAGCTCACCAACAGCGCCGCGAAGCTTCCCCCCACCACGATGAGCACCGACCCCGTGTCCTTGAACGTGGTCAGCGGCTCCCCCTGGGTCATGATCGCCAGGGCGATCAGTCCGAGGCCCGCCACCATCCCAATGATGGTCCCCAGATCCATGTCCGTGCTCCCTCAGGACGCCTGCGGGTAAATGCGCAGCTGTCGTCCGTATTCGATGACCCGACCGACCACCTGTTCGGGCGTCTCCCGCACGATAATTTTGTCGCCGGTCGTGAGCGTCACGATCGTATCAGGCGTGCGCTCCACAAATTTGATCAGATCCGCGTTGATGATCACCGTGCGGTCGTCGAGTCTCGTCACCTCAATCATCTCCTCTTCCCCTGACGGGTGAGCCGGCGGGACGCTGCGAGCTCGTGACCCTTCGTCCCGGCACGTCTCGCAGCGTCCCCCTTACACCCCCTGCAGTGAGAGCGTGTCATCTCGCGATCTGCAGCAGCTCCTCGAGCATCTTCTCACTGGTCGTGATGACCCGTGAGTTGGCCGAGAACCCCGCCGACGTGACGATGAGGTTCACGAACTCGTTCGCCAGGTCCACGTTCGACAGCTCCAGTGCACTGGAGACGATCTTCCCGCTCCCCAGCTGCCCCGGGGTGGTGATCATGGGTGCCCCCGAGTTCGGCCCCATCCGGAAGGCGTTGCCCCCGGCACTGAACATGCCGTTGCGGTTCGTGAAGTTGGCGACCGCCACCTGTGCCAGGTTCCGAAGCTGACCGTTGTTGAAGATGCCGATCACCACACCGTCCTGTCCGACCTCGAAGTCGGTGAGCGTTCCCTGGGGTGCGCCGTCCTGGAAGGTAAGCGCCACACCGCTCTGCTGATCGGACAGCTGCGTCATCGGAACGAAGTTCGGGCTGATCAGAACCGGGGTCTCCGCCCCCGTGTCCACGACGTCAATCGTGATGTATGCCCCGCTGTCGCTCACATACGTCCCGTCCGTCGCGAACGTCACGGTTCCCGTCCCAACCGCAAGGTCTTCGTCCGTGTCGTCTTCCGCCTCGGCATACCAGCGCCACGTGTTTCCCGTGGTTGCCTTGGTCTCCATGACGAACGTCATGTGCACCACCAGCGGCGAACCGAGGGAATCATAGGCGGTGAAGGGCGAGCTGAAGCTCTCGCCGTCCGCCTCGGCAAGCTTGGTGAAGGTGAACGGCGTGCTCGCCGACGCACTCGTGCTGATCTGAAGCTGGTTCAATGCATTCGACTCGCCGCCGTTGCCGTAGATGTCCAGTTGCCCGCTGCCGTTGATGCTGATGCCGGGACTCAGCGGCACGCCCACCGAGGTATTGATCCCCAGGACGTCCTCAAGCCACGGCGCGAAGTGGGTGCCGAATTGACTGGTGGCGGTCACGGTGTATGTCGCTTCGGGCAAGTCGCGACTGCTCTTCTGACAGTCCATCGTCAACACGTCGTCCACGGCGAAGAGCTGTGTGCCCAGGGCTCCTGCAAGACGCAGGTCCGTCAGGAGCGTCGTGCCCGTCGCGGCGACCCCCACGGTGTCCACGAACTCGTTCCCCAGCAGGTGAGATCCCCGTGTGGCCTCATCGCCGGAGCCGTTCAGATTGCCTGTGAAGTCCGCGTTCTCGGTCTCCTTGGCAATGGTGAGCTGACCGACCGGGATGCGAATCCGTTCGACCGTCCCGCTCGGGACGATCTGGAAGTTCTCATCGGCGTTGAACCCCTGAACGAAGTACCCGGCCGAACTGGTCAGGTACAGCTCCGGGTTAACGGTGAACGAGCCGTCACGACTGTAGACGTGGCCTCCGGTCTCGTCACTCAGGATGAAGAACCCCTGTCCCTCGATGGCGAGGTCGGTGTTGACGCCGGTCGTTTCGATGGCGCCCTGGGCGAAGTCGCGCGTGATGCTTGCCACGCCGACGCCCAGACCGACCTGCTGCGGGTTCACACCGGCCAGTTCGCCGGAAGGCGAGCTGCCGATGCCCATCGTGCGGGCGAATGCCGTCTCGAACAGCACACGTCCGGCCTTGTAGCCCGTCGTGTTCACGTTCGAGATGTTGTCGCCGATAACGTCCATCCGGCTCTGGTGGGCCGCCAGGCCCGTCAAGCCGGCAAACAGTGATGATGAAAGTGCCATTCATTGCCTCCCTCGTGGCTATCACCACGATCCCAGTGGACGGCTGCTTCAGGCGTTCCACAGCCGGGCTTCCCCGATCTACGGGGGCCAGCCTTTTCCACTATTCCTTGCCGATGATCACCGTGCTGTCGATGTTCGTAACGATCCCCTCGCGCATGCGCGTCGGGTCGATAGCGGTGAGCACCGTGCGGTTCTTGACGTTGACAATCAACCCCAGGTTATCGAGAAGGAAAAGCGACTCACGAGAGCCCTTGGCGGCCGCCTTGTCCGTCGCACCCGAAATGCGATCGAGATCGACCTCCGACAGCTGGATCTTTCTCTGGGCGAGTCGCTCAGAAGCGTGGGCGGAGAACCTCACCCCCTGAACGCCCTGACGCGACAGTGCCTGCTCGAAAGACCCACCGCTCGGCGTCGGTGTCACGCCGCCGGTCGGAAGGCCGGTCTTCGGCATCACGGGATGGCTCAGCGACTGTGATTCATGAACCATCGCCGCTCACCTCCTCCACAACCTCTTCGACGTTGTCCATGGGCAGCAGCGGATATCCCTCGATCACGAGGTTGACGTTCCCATTCTGCACCACCAGTCCCTGGACTTTGCCCATGACGGGAGAGCCGTTGGCCGCCTTGCCGCTCACCAGCCTGCCGATCAACTGGGCACCCGACCCCAGCTTCATCCCGGTCGTGAGTGCGCCGAGTTCCTCGACGAGCTTGCTGGTGGCCTCCAGGCTCTTGATCTGTGTCATCTGCGACATCAGCTCGTTGTTCTTCATGGGCTCCAGGGGGTTCTGGTTCTGGAGTTCACTGATGAGAATCTTCAGGAACTGCTCCGCCGAGATCTCACCGGGAGCGCCGCTCGCACCGGAGCCGCTTGCCCTCGTCCCAGAACCGTCGATGCTGTAGATGCTGCTCACCTTTCACCTCCCTGACTAGGCCACCAGATCGAGATAGCGGCTGGTGTACACCCAGGCCATGGGCCGCTCACTCGCGAAGGCGACGTCAGTCTCGAACGACGTGTCCGACCGCCCGTGCGAGAAATGCTCGGGCTCAGGATCACTGTGAGACGTCTGTGTCTCGGCAAATCCCTGGCCGACCGACACGTCAACGCGCGTCACGTCGTAGCCCTGCTGGGCAAGCGTCGTGCGGAGCTGTCCCACGTTCCCCGCGATGATCTGACGAGCGGCTTCCGTGCTCGTCTCGAGTGTCATGCGGAGTTCACCATGGTTCATGGACATCGACAGACGCACGTTCCCGAGTTCGGGCGGATGCAGCCGCATCTCAACGCTGGACTCCTCACGGCTGGTCATGGTCCGGACGAAACGCACGACACGGTCGACGAAACCGGCCATGTCCACGCGCACGCCCGAAGGACGGGTCTCAACTTCCGGACCCGCCGGTCGTTCCACCGTCTCCGACGCAGGCCCCGCCGTCATGACGCCTCTTCCCTCGCTGCGGTCCGATCCGGACGACTGCTCGCGGGTCTGACCCTCCGTCGTGAAGGACTCGGCGGGAGCCGCCGCGGCCGGACGAGACTGTACGCCTGGAGACCCCGACGTGTCGACGCCCCCCGTACTCGCGACGTCGCCGGGTTTCTCGCCGGTCGGGCCTCCGCCGGGCGGATTCGGCGACGGTTCGCGTCCGTCGGCGACCGTCGCCTGTCGTACTGCACCCGACCTCGCGCCGACCGTCTGCGCCAGGGGCACTGATGCGTCCGGGGGTTTCCCCTCGGTCTCCTGCGGGTGTGACGCCGCACCAGGCGCCGCTTCCGGTGAACGACCGCGAGCGTCCTGTCCCGTCTGCACCGGGACAGTGCGCTCCGTGTCGCCTTCCGACGGCACCACCGGCTCCGCCTGGCCCTCAGACTTCTCCCCGACTTCGGAAAGCACCTCACCTGCGGGAGGGGCCGAAACGACCTGTCCCGTGCCGTCCTGACCGCGCCACACCATCACAGACACATCAGGGACTGCTGCAGGCCGTGGCACACCGTCCGTCGTGGGCCCGTTTCGAGCCGCAGCGACGAAATCGGGAAACAACCCACGTGCCGCGGGACCGGCGTCGGCATCCGGACGCCCGACAGGCGACGCACCATCAGGAGATCCGGACTGCACCATGACCGTCGGCTTGGGTTCGGAATCCCCCGCGTCCGCTTTGCCGGGCAGAACCACGTGCAGCTCGGAAGCCGCCGCAGACACCCGCTGCAACTCTTCGATCAGGTCGATCAACACCGGACGCGGGCCGGCAAGTGTCAGTTGTTCTGCTCCGTCCGGCGGTTCCGCAACCGGGGGAAGCTTCACCTGAACCGTCCCATCGCCCGCAGTCACCGTGTTGCCTCCGAACTCCTGCATCCCGTTCAGAATGCCTTCGAAGCTTGATTCACCGTCGGACGGACCCGTTTCACCCGGGACCCGCACCTCAACGGCGGAAGGGGCATCAGCAAACAGGGCAAAAATGGATGCGCTCAATAGCTATCACCTCCTTTCGTTTTTTCCCAGGTCCCGACCTCGTCGGGACAGACTCCGTTGCACCCCCGAAACGATGACCCCTCCCTCAAGCTTGCCTGCCTTCGGCAGGCCTGCCCGCCCACGGCGGGCATATTTTCAGTGACGGCCCCGAAGGGCTTACTCCGTCTTCAAGGTGACCAGCTTCCCGGCGTCCTTTGCCTCATTCTCCTGCCAGATGCGTCTCAGGAGTTTGGCGGCCCGCGGCTCGATCGCCGCGTTTTCCGGAAGCAGGTCCAACTTGTCTATCGCCGTGATGGTCTGTGCCCGCTCGTCATCCTTCAGTGCCGCCAGCACCCTGACGGCCTCATCGTCCGTGTATCCGTAGAGGAGCTTCGCGCGCTGGTCCGGCTTCATCTCGGCCAGGGTCTTCACCACCTTCTTGAAGCCGGCGTCCGCCAACTGCGCTTCGTAAGCATTCTTCCTGTCGTCGAACGTCTTCTCGGCCTTCGCCAGGGTCTCGGCACGGTCGGTCAGGTCCTTTCGAATGCGCGCGGCCTCTCCCTCGAGCTTGAGGATCTGTGCCCGACGTTCGTTCAGCTTCACCACCAGGAGTGCCTCCTGTTTTCTCATGTCCTCAAGGGCCCGTTGTGCCTCCTTCAGGGCCTCGAGTTCGTAGCGCGTCGTGGTGTCCTTCTTCGGCTGCTCCGTGGGCTGCGGCGGGACCAGTTCGCCGTTGAGAGCCAGTCTGAACGTCTCGAGTTTCTGGCGGCTGATGTGCCCCGTGACGACGCCATAGAGCACGAGCGTGAGGACGGCGAGGAACGCGGCGGCGAAGACCACCATCAGGTACTTGCCCAGACTCTTCACAAGCCCCATTGCCTGCACTCCTAACTTCCGGCGCGTCGGACGACCTCTTTCTTGGTGGCGATGTCATCCAGCTCGGCCCGGTCGGCACGCCCGGTTTCCCTGAGGTATTCCTCATGTCGGCGTGTCCTCAGCATTTCCAGGACCTTCCGCTCTTTCCTCGCCCCGATGGCCTCGTCGCGCCGACGATCCAGTTCCAGTTCCAGCTTCCGCAGACGCTTCAGCACCTCCGACACGTGCCGCCTCAGCGACCCGAGGTAGACGCGCTGCTGTCTTGCCTCCGTCACGTTGATCTCACCATTACTTTCGTGCTTGCGCAGCTCTCCACGTGCCTCCTCGAGGACCGCGTATGCCTCAAGCAGCTTCTGCTCGTGGTCCACGACCAGCTGGTGCACCTTTGCCAGTGCGATCTGCCTTTCCCGCTCGACCTGCTCGCGGTATCGCAAGACATTCTCCAGCCGAAACGCGAACCTTTTCATGTGAACATCCTGCCCCGTCCGAAGTCCGGCATTCGCGGGCGTCCGGACTCCCGGGGCTGTGCGGGTGCGGTCGCAGCCGCCGCCTCCGGCTGTTGACGGGATTCCTCCGACAGCTTCAGCAGCAGTTCACGCGTCTTCTGGAAATCGAGACTGTCGAGGATGTCCTGTGCCAGACTCTCCCGTATGCGCGGCATCATCCGACACGCCGCGTCGATGTCCGGATTCGTTCCGGCCACGTAGGCACCGATGTTGATCAGGTCTTCCGCCTCCATGTAGGCGGCAATCAGTTTCTTGATCTGGAGGGCGGCCTCACGATGCTCCCGGTCCACCACGTCGTTCATCACGCGACTGATGCTTGCCAGTGCGTCCACCGCCGGGTAGTGCCCTCGCTCCGCCAGTGACCTGGAGAGCCAGACGTGACCGTCCAGGATGCTGCGTACGGCGTCGCTGACGGGCTCGTTGATGTCGTCGGCGTCCACCAGGACCGCAAAGAATCCGGTGATGCTGCCTCGACTGGACTGGCCGGCCCGTTCGAGAAGTCGCGGGAGCATGGTGAAGACGGAGGGGGTGAACCCCTTGGTGGCCGGCGGCTCACCGCTGGCCAATCCGATCTCACGCTGTGCCAGCGCCATTCGTGTCACCGAATCCATGAGCCACATCACGTCCAGACCCTGGTCACGGAAGAACTCCGCAATGGCGGCACTGTGGAAGGCCGCCTTCACGCGCAGGAGAGGCGGCTGCTCCCCCGTCGCAACCACGACCACCGATCGTTTGAGTCCCTCGCTGCCCAGGTCACGTTCGAGGAATTCGTTCACTTCACGTCCGCGCTCCCCGACCAGTGAAATCACGTTGACGTCGGCCGACGTGTAGCGTGCGATCATCCCCAGGAGTGTGCTCTTGCCCACCCCGGCCCCGGAGAAGACCCCCATCCTCTGTCCCTTGCCGCAGGTGCAGAGGGCGTCGATCACCTTGATCCCCGTCGCGATGGGCTCGGTGATGCGTCGTCGCTGCAGGGGGTGCGGGGCCGCCGCATGAACCGGCCGCCGCTCTTCGGTCTGAACCGGCCCCTTCCCGTCAATCGGACGGATCCGGCCGTCCACCACCCGTCCCAGCAGACTCCGTCCCACGGGAACCATCTGCGTGCGCGCCACGCACCTGACACGGTCGCCGCGGTTCAGTCCCACCACGTCGCCGTAGGGCATCAGGAGCGTCCGCTTGTCGTTGAACCCGACGACCTCGGCCTCGAAGGTCCGTCGGGTATCGCCGGATTCGATGACACACTGGCTCCCCACCGGACAGTTGAATTCCTCGCATTCGGCGACAAGTCCGAGGACTTTGCTCACCTTGCCGGTGACGACCACCGGGGACGTCCCCTCCAGCAGGGCCTTCTCACGAGCGAAGAGGTCATCAGCCATCACCGCGTTCCCCGACCAGGACCTTCTCAATTTCCCGCAGCTGTGTTTCGATCCTCGCGTCCACGGAGCCACAGGCACTCTCGATGAGACAGCCGCCCGGCAGTATCTCGGTGCTGGGGATGAGTTCGATCGCGGAATCCGCGTCCTGGCTCATGGGCTGCTCGTCGAGCATGGTTTCGAGGGTGCTCATGTCCATCTCGCTGACGCGGATGAGCAGTCTCGAACGTCGGGCACTCAGACGGATCGCTTCCTCGATGTTCAGTCTCGCGATCTCGTCCGAACACGTCACTTCACGCTTGATGACCCTGCGGGCGATTTCCACCGCCAGTCCGATCAACTGCTCCCGGGCGTCCCGCACCAGCGTCTCGCGCCACTCGTTGACCCCCAGGATCTGGGTCTGGAGAGACTTGACCAGATTGGCCACATCGCGCGACCGTGCCTTGCGGATCTCCTCCCGGATCTGCTCCTCGAGACGCCCCTGCACCGCCGCCTTGCCGGCTTCGAGCCCTTCGGCACGGGCCTGTTCCTTGAGCTTCTCAGCCTGTGCCTTGGCTTCCTCAATGATGCGTCCGGCCTTCTCCTCGGCCGTGGCGATGATCTCCCGGGCCTCCTCTCCCACTTCCGCCATGTCGAAGACGCGTGACCCGTCGGCGTCCGTGGAGGCGTCGAAGTTCTTGATGACCTTAGACAATAACGGTCTCCTCGCCGCCCCGTCCCTGGATGATGAGTTCCCCCGCTTCTTCGAGTCGTCGGACCACGTCGGCGATCTTCTGCTGCGCGGCTTCGACCTCCGTCAGCCGGACCGGTCCCATGTATTCCATGTCCTCCTTGAGCAGCTCAACCGCCCGCTGGGACAGGTTCCGGAAGATCTTCTCCTTCAGTTCCTCGCTCGCCGTCTTCAGGGCGAGTGCAAGGTCCTGTGTGTCGATCTCCTTGACCACCTGCTGCACGCCCTTGTCGTCCACGAGCATGACGTCCTCAAAGACAAACATCAGCTTTCGGATGTCTTCCACGAGTTCGGGGTTCTGCTCTTCGAGGCTTTCGAGGATGCCCTTCTCCGTCGTCCGGTCGGTGAGATTGAGGACTTCCGCGACCGTCTCGATGCCGCCCGACTGCTCGAAGCGCTGCTTGACCACCGCGGCCATGCGCTTCTCCAGACTCGCCTCCACCTCGCGGATGACCTCGGGGTTCGTGGTTTCCATCGTGGCCATGCGTCGAACGACGTCGACCTGCTTGCCCTGCGGAAGTCCCTTGAGCACGTCGGCCGCCTGCTTGGCCTCGAGGTGCGAGAGGATCAGCGCGATGGTCTGCGGGTGTTCGTCCTGAATGAACGTCAGCAGGTTCTGGGACTCCACCTTCTGTGCAAACGAGAACGGCACCGAATAGAGGGCCTGCTCGACGTTGCCCACGATGCTGTCCGCCTCGCTTCCGCTCAGCGACTTGGCCAGCAGCTTGCGTGCATACTCAATGCCTCCCTGCTGCACGTACTGCTTGGCCACGTTCATCTGATAGAATTCCTGGATGACCTTGTCCCGCTCCTCCTTGGTGATGGTCCCGAGTCGGGCGATCTCCTCGGACACGCCCTCGATGCTCTCCTGGTCGAGCTGACTCATGATCTCACTGGCGACCTCCTGGTCGATGGACACGAGGAGTATCGCCGCCTTCTTCATCCCGCTGAGGCCGGAGACCTGCTTGACCTGTGCCATGTCTCACCCCTCCGACTGAACCCAACGGGTAATGAGGTTGGCGGCGTCCCCGGGGCTCTCCCTCACCATGCTCTCGACCTTCTGCTCCATTCTTTCCGTCCTGAGGGCGCCGGCACTTGGACCTTCAATGCCGGAGAGGATCTCCTCATCCGTGTAGACCTGACCCGCTCCGGCCACCACCTCGACGGGCTTCCTGACCATCCGCCACAACAGGAAAAGCGCGAAGAACGACAGGACCGCCAGTACGGTTGTCCGTCCGTGCTTCGGCCAGAACTCCGCCGCGAAGCCCGCCGCCACCGGCGCTGCCGGCACACTCGGCTTGGGGAACGTCACCGCCTGCACGGTGATCTTGCTCTCGTCGGTGACCAACAGCATGTTGACGATCGACTTCTTGACCCTGTCGAGTTCCAGCGTGACGTCGGATTCGGTGGGGGCGGCCGCTCCCTCGCCGGCACGACTCTTGATCTGCTCGATAACCTGTTCCCTGGGTACGAACACGGCGACCGACATCTCCTCAACGTCCCCGGGGGCCTGGACAAGATGGGTAACCTTCTTGTAGATCTCGAGCTTGGTGAACTTGCTCTCCGTGGTCTCGTTCTTGGAGGGTCCTCCCCCCGTTCCGGCCACGGCCGCCACGCCCGGCGCCGTCTCCACGCCGCCGGCGGTGCCCGCCGTGCTCGTGTTGCTCGACGATTCCTTCCGGCTCTCGACCTCCACGACCTTCTCGGGATCCACGTCGACGGTTTCCTCGGTCTTGCGGTCGAAGTTGATCTTGAGTCTGACCATGACCTTGACCGGGTTGTAGTAACAGAGCATTTCGCCGACCTGTCCGGCCAGACGGCGTTCGTAAGTCATTTCCTGTTCATGCCTTCCGCTGATGAGTCCGGTCGCTTCATCATCGTCGGGGACACGGTATTCATGTCCGTGGTTGTCGACGATGCTCACGTCGGCTTTGCCGATGGTCCTGCGTACGCCCGCCACCAGTGCGGCGATACCGTTCACCTGGACATTGCCGAGCCGGTCGACACCGCTCTGCAGCCATACCTGCACCGCAGCGCTTCCCTTCTCCTCCGCCATGACCAGTCCCATGGCATCGGGGGCGTCGAGTGCCACGGCGGCGGCACGGATGTTTTCCATGTGTGAGATGACGTCCCCCAACCAGTCCTGCAGCACGACGAGTCGCTGGGCACGCTTGTCCTCGGACGTCCGGAACATCTTGTCTTCCTTCCCGATGTCCGCGAGCCGGATCTTTATCTCCTCGGTGGGGATGATCCCGTGCGTCGCCAGGATGGCCATCGCCTCGTTATACTGTGACGACATCACCTCCAGTCCCCCGGCGATTTCACGATGTTTGACTTTCGCAGCGTCGAGTGCTGCAAGCACCGCGGTGCGTGCCGACCCCAACGGCTCCCGCGTCACTCTCAGATACTCGCCCCGGGCACCCCAGTTCGTGAACATCACGAGGGCCCCCACCACCACCGCGATCAGCAGCACGAACGCCATCTTCTGACTGAATCCCAGCCTGCCATACAGGTCTCTCACCTGTACGGCCACCTGCGTGAAGAAATTCATAGCCCCCTCTCCCTACGGGTCCGGTCCCGGCCCCTTCAGATCCGAAGCTGATTGATTTCCCGGTACGCCTCGAACAGCTTGTTCCGAAGCTGCATCAACGTCTTGAATGCCAGGTCCGCCTTCTGCACGGCCACCAGCACCTCGGTCACGTTCTCGGTCTTGCGTTCCGCCAAGTTGGACATGGCCGCCTCGGCTTCCCGCTGCAGGCTGTTGACCTCCTCGATCTTCTGGAAGAGCATATCCCTGAACGATCCGTCGCCTCCGGCCGATCCCTGCGTTCTGCCGGCAGGCGACACGCCCATGCCGCCCACACCGCTTACGCCCTGAAGGTTCACGTCATCCGGCATCTCTCACTCCCTTTCAAGCTGCTTGTGTCAGGTCCGTCCTTCACCCGATCAGTCGCAGTGCCTGCGACATCATCTGCTTCGAGGCCTCGAACGCCGCGACGTTCGCTTCATACGCACGCATCGCGATGACCGCCGTCACCACCTCACGGTTGAGGTCCACATTCGGAAACAGGACGTTCCCGTTCGCGTCCGCATCCGGGTGTCCCGGCGCCGGCACCATCCGGAAGGGCGAAAGGTCCTCAAGGATCCCGGCGACGTGCACGCCGGTCCCCTCGTCACCTCCGTTGCCGTCTCCTGAAGCCAGCACCACTTCGCGTCGGCGGTAGGGGACGGACTCTCCTCTCGCGTTGCGCGTCGTCTCGATGTTCGCGATGTTGGACGCAACGACTTCCATCCGTGCGCGAATGGCCGTCAGGGCCGAACTGCTGATATCCATGGCTCCGAACATCGACCCCCTCCTTACACGATGCGCTCACGCAGCGCCGACTCGAGCATCCGGAACTGCTTGCTCAGCAGCGATATCAGGACGTTGTGCATGATGGCATTACCGCTCAGTTTGCTCATCTCGCTTTCGATGCTGACGTTATTGCCGTCATCGCGCGGCGGGCCCGCATCCGGACTGTCAATGACGCTCATGCCCTCACTTCCCGCCCGGCCCGTTCGTTCCAGCGTCTCGATGAACTTGCGCTCAGAGAGGTCCTTCGCCCTGAAGCCCGGCGTCGTGACGTTGGCGATGTTGTTGGCGATCAACTCGTGTCGTCGGGCCGTGAACGCGATTCCCGCCTGGAGCTTCTGGAGCGTCGCATTGGCGACGATGCCTTCAAGCATTCACGCACCTCCCCCGTGAGGCCACCAAGCCGTACGAGTCAGCTATGCAAAAACCGTGCCATTCGGGCAAAATCGCCCGAAAACCTTCGTCAAAGACGGGAGATGTGTCATAACCCATTGTTATCACAGCCTTTGCGACCCCAGGATTCCGGCCGTCGCCCCCGGTGGCGACCGAGGACATCCCTATCTCACGCGTCGTCGGCACCCAAACCTGCGGTGACCCGGCAATTCTTGCTGGTTCTCAGACCCCACTTCTTGATCTTCATCGTCAGCGTCCGCACCCCGATGCCCAGGGCCTTCGCCGTCCGTGCCCGGTGTCCACCGAACTGCTCGAGCGCCCTCGCGATGAGAATCCGCTCCACCTCCTCCAGCGGCATTCCCACACGGATTTCATCCACCCCGGCCCTCAGCGGCTCGTCCAGCCAGGGCTGCAGTTCTTCCGCCGTGATGGGCTTCTCCAGGTCCAGGACGCTCGCCCGCTCGACCAGGTTTTCCAGCTCCCGTACGTTTCCGGGCCATGGGTACTGCTCGAGCAGCACCGCCGCCTCGGAACTGATGCTCCTCGGGGCCCGTCCGTCGCACGCCGCTCGACGCTTGAGGAAATACTCCGCCAGCGGCAGGACGTCCTCCTTCCGTTCCCTCAGAGGCGGGATCAAGAGCGGGACGACGTTCAGTCGGTAGTACAGGTCCTCCCTGAAGGTCCCCTTCTGCACGCACGCCTTGAGGTCGCGGTTCGTGGTGGCCAGGACCCGGACGTCGACGCGCCGGGAGACGCTGCTGCCCACCCTCTCGAACGCTTTCTCCTGCAGCACGCGCAGCAGCTTCGCCTGCAGCCCGAGATCGATCTCCGAGATTTCATCGAGCAGGATGGACCCGCCGTCGGCCAGTTCGAAGCGTCCTTTCCGCTGCCGGTCCGCCCCCGTGAACGCCCCCTTCTCGTGTCCGAAAAGTTCACTCTCCAGCACGCCCGCACTGAGCGCCGCGCAGTTGACACAGAGGAACGCCCCGTTGCTGCGCGGTCCGGCGTAGTGCACCGCCTTCGCGACGACCTCCTTGCCGACCCCGCTTTCGCCATGGATGAGCACCGTTGCGGACGACAGGGCGAGCTTGCGGATCTGGCCGTGGAGTTCTCTCAAGGTGCGGCTGAGTCCGATCATCTCGCGCACGCGCTCCCGCTCGTCCACCTGTGCACGCAGCGACTCGTTCTCCATGAGCAGACGGTGGTGACCGACCGCCTTCTGGACGAGCACCTCGATCTGCCCCGCCTGGAACGGCTTGGCGATGTAATCGAACGCCCCCTTCTTCATCGCCTCGACGGCCGTCTCGATGGTCCCGTGACCCGTGATGACGATCACCGGCGTGTCGGGACCCGCTTCGAGAATTCGGGAGAGCACGGTCATGCCGCTGATGTCGGGCATCTTGAGGTCACTGATGACGGCGGCGAAGGACTCGGCCTCGAACCGCTCAAGTCCTTCGGACCCGCTACCCGCGGCTTCCACCTCCCACCCGGCGCGACTGAGTGTTTCACGAAGGGATTCCCGCATCAGCTCCTGGTCGTCGATCACCAGAATCCGGTCACTCATTCCTCGTTCACCCCAATCTGCCCGAGTCCACCCTGGGTCACGGGATCCGGTTGAAGCGGCAGCGTGATGCGGAAGGACGCTCCGCCCCCGTCACGGTTCTCCGCCGTCACACGTCCCCCGTGACTCTCCACGATCTTCTGCACGATCGCCAGTCCCAGTCCCGTGCCGCCTTCCTTGTTGGTCACGTACGGCTCAAACAGTCGTGTCTCCATGTCCGGTGCAATGCCGGGGCCGGTGTCCGTCACCTCCATCCAGCACGATTCCGCCTGGGTGCCTTGTCCGGCACCGGTCCGCACGAACAGGTCCCCCTCGCGCCCCATCGCCTGGACGGCGTTGCGCACGAGGTTGAGCACGGCGCGTCTCAACAGCCCTTCGTCCGCCTCGAGTTCGACGTCGGGGTCCGCAAACTCCCGTTGCACCCGGATTTCCGTCCGTCCGATATCACCCACGGCGTCCATGAGCGCCTGCGCGACGACGGAGGCGAGACAGCACCGTCCCGGCGCCGGTTCGAACCCTCGCGTGAAGGAGAGCAGGTCGCCGACGATCGCATCCAGGGATTGCACGCCGCTGAGGATGGAACGAACGAGTCGGAGTGACCCGGGACATTCGGCGAGCTCCCGCTCCAGGAGTCCCGCGTACAACACGATGCCGCCCAAGGGGTTGCGTATTTCGTGCGCCACCCCCGCCGCCATCTCACCCAGGATTTCCAGGCGTCTCTTCCGCTCGAGCAGCTTGTTCTTCTGCACCAGCTCCGCCGACAGTCGCGCGACTTCCGCCATCAGACGATCGTGCGACACCTCCAGCCGTTCCGTGGCCTCACTGTAGACCTGAAGCACCGCCGAAAGGTCATCCCTGCTGTCCACGACCGACGACTTCGTCATCCCTCTCACTCCGTCAGACGCCGCACACCCTCAGCCGGTGTTGTCGATCACACCCGTCTTCGCCGGACGTGTCTGTCCGGCGGCGTAGGCGTGATGTGCCTGTCTGCTTCGTCCGATCTCCCTGATCTTCGCGGCCACCTGCTCCTGTCGCTGCTGCAGCTTCGTCCTCCCCTCTTCCTCGAGTTCGAGCAATTCGGCGAGAACGGCCTGCATGTTTCGGACGACCTGTTCGATCTGCGTGCGCACTTCACCGGGAAGCGACTCGCGGACCCGGCTCCACTCCTCCTTGAAGGGCCGCAGTTCCCGCTCGAGGCCCTCCAGTTCGTTGATGAGGACCTGCTTGCGACCGAGTATCTCGAGCAGCTCTTCGGGACCGGCTTCCCGGTCGATGACGGTCATCTGCCCACGCGACAGGTCGCGAAGTCCGGTGTAGATCTCCAGCTCACACTGGAACTTGTCGATGATCCCTTTCATCTCTTCAGAGGTGAGCGTCATGTTTCCCCCATCCTGTGCTGTGGCGAGCGGCGCCTCTGTTCCTGCCGGCCTCACGGCTCGAGGTCCGACGCGTCCCACACCACCGTTGCGTTGCACGAGTCCTCCAGGTACGCCGTCACCTCGCTGCCCTGCTCCCTCTTCAGACGATCGAGTCCCCATCTGGCGCGGTCTGCCGCTTCGCGCGCCCGAGCGGTTTCCCCCAGCTGATGCAGGGAGACGGCGACGCCAAAAAGCGCCTGAACGCCTTCAGCACTGTCCAGGTCCTTCTCCGCGGCGGATTCGTACAGACCCAGTGCCACGGCATACTCACCCAACTCGTACCGGCAATCGGCCTCCGCGAGTCGGCTCTTGCGCGTGAGCTGCTCCTCCAACGCCCCCGAAGCGGCGGCGCGGTCGGCCTGTCTGTTGACCTCGGCGAAATGTCCCGCCGCCCGCAACAGCTCCGCCCGTCTCGCCCCCGGCTCCACCGACCCGATGTTCCTGTACGCGTCCGCCAGGTAGTAGGTGACCACCGTGCGGCTGAAGCGCGACGCCTCGACGACACCCTCACGTCCCAGCGCTTCGTCCAGCTTCTCCGCCGCATCCCTGTATTTCCCCCGGCAATACAGGACGTACCCCAGCTCCGTCAGGGCACGTCGCCACAGCTTGCCGGTCGGGCTGAAGACATCGCCGTGGTACACGATCTCCGACAGCGACCGCTCCGCGTTGTCCAGGTCTCCCAGGGCGATGTAGCTCTCCGTCCGGGCAAACCTGGCCTCATACACACTCGGCAGACTGCTCTCATACTTCGTCGCACACTCTTCGAGCTTCTTCACCGCTTCCTCGTGACGGCCGAGGGCCTGCAGCGTCCTTGCGTGCTTCACGTGCAGGCCCTGCACGTCCTCACGGTCCCCCATGGATTTCAGCAGGAGTTCGTAGTAGACGATGGCCTTGGGATAGTCCCCGGCCTCGTAGAGGGAGTCGGCGGCGTGCTGAAGTGCCAGACCATAGAGCTTCACATCACTCTCAACCCCGTTGACGATCCGGACCAGGAGATCCGCGGCACGACGGTAGTTGCGTCGGGCCTCCCCGGTCGTCTCCGCCGCCTCCACGGTGAGTCCCTGTCCGCGAAGCGCGTCGGATTCCTCAGCAAGTCTCTGCGCCCAGTGTCGGTACACCACCGCCTGCTGATAGAGGTACACGTCGTCGCCGGCGACCTTCCTCGTGTCACGGTTCAGACGCTCCAGTTCCCCATATTCTCCCTCGGACAGGAAATGTCTCAGCACGGCTTCCCAGGTTGACCTGATCTCGACATCCGACACGTACCTGTTGGCGAGGCGTCCGTCCGCCGGCACCTCCGCCAACACACGGCCAAGCGCCTCCCGGGCCCCGTCGAATTGCTTCTGCCTCACCAGAATGCCGGCGAGCCTCAGGCCCGCCGCCACGCCCTCCTCCGTCCCCCCATACGTCACGGCGACCTTTGCCAGTTGCTCCGCCGCCGCCGCGTATTCCTTCTTCTCCTGCAGACACTCCCCGATGTAGAAACTCGCCTGCCGGTCAAGATCCGCCTGCAGCACCGGCACACGCAAGGCACTCTCGAATTCCCGCTGGGCTTCATCCAGCAGTGCGGGATCTCCCTTCGCCCTTCCCATCACCGTCATAGCCAGACCGAAATGCGCGTCCTTGATACGTCGACTTCGCGGGAACGCGCTCATCACGTGACGGTAGCTCTGCTCGGCCTCCTCCAGGCGATCGTTCAGGCGATACCCCTCGGCGGCTTCCAGATGGCCGTCCACTTTCTCGCTGTCCGACGCCTGTGCACGACCCAGGTATTCACCGATCGTCTTCTGTCCCTCGGCAAGCTGCCCCACCCGGAAGAGGGCCCTGGCCTTCAGGAGCAGCAGGTCCCCGTTCCCCCGGGTCAACTGCTCGTCCCTCCCCTCCAGGACTGCAAGCACTTCCCGGTAGTCACCCAGCCCCATGTAGCTGCGCGCCAGCACCCACAGGCCGGTCCACGCCTCGTTGTCGTCGAGTTCCGACGCCAGCGCATGCCTCGCGAACCCGGCGGCTCGCCCGTAGTGAAGCTCTCGGCGCTCCTCGTCCGCATCGGCAAGTCTCAGCGCCGACCGTCCTGCGTACAGCTCGACCTCGCCACGTCTCCGGTGTCCCGGATAAACCTGCGCGAACCCAACCGCCTTCCGCACAACGAGATCATCCTGTCCCAGCCCGAACGCCTCAGCCACGGTCTTTGCCGCCGTCTCCGGGTCTTCGCGCTTCGCGACTTCCCTCCGGCCGGCCAGCCACAGAAACACTGCCCACGCCAACACTGCGACGACGAAGAGAGGCATCTGCCACCGCATGCCCCACGCGCCCCACAGCTCGCGCGAGCCACGATCGGCGACCCCCGATCCCCCCTCGATCACTTGCTCGCTCATCCTCTACCTCACGGCTCCTCGTCCTTCACGATCTCCCGGATCTCACGCAGCGTGTGATCCCCCTTCAGTTCAGCGATCCGCCGCAGCCGCTCGAACACCCCCTCCCCGTAGAGGCGATACCCCGCAGGTGTCCTTTCTTCTTCCGTGATGAGACCGAACACCGTGTAGTTGTGCAGCGTTTGGCGGGACAGACCGCTGAACTGGATGACTTCGCCTATGGTATACAGGCGTCCCCTGGCCATCGCCCCCTCAACGCGAACCCGAACGGACGCGCACCGGCTCGGCCTCCCCCCTCACCGGAAAACGCCGGACTCAAGGGCAAGGCGCATTCGACAACGGTGATCGACCACACTGACTGCCGCCTTGCCGCGAGCCGCGCAAGCGGGCTTCGGCAGAGGCACGAGCGAGAACGAGATGTCACCGCAGAGACCGGTGAAAGTGAGAAATGCGTTACGAATGTGTTTTACGGTTTATGGTTTGCACAAGAACTTCTTACCCTCCCGATTGCCCCATGTCAAACCCGTTCCTCGAAAAAATCCTTCACCCCATCCACAACGCAGGTATCGCCGAGACTTGCTTGCCCCCACTCCAGGCTCTTACCCTCTACATCTTGGACGGTTCAGCGATGGTGCCCCCATATCTAGTCTATGGACCTGTTGTCTGCCCTCCGCCATGCCGCCGCCCCTCGTCCAGAAAAAAATCTGAATTTTCGTTCCTTGCTCCCGAAATGCCGCCAACCATCGCGTCCAGGCGTAACACCCTGCTGGATAAGGACTTACGACTTCCCTCTCGTCAGCAGGCCTTCCTTACGACCGAATGCTGCGGCAAAACGCCCCACAAGAACCCTTCCTTCCCCATCTCCCGTGCTGCAAAACGCGACTCATTCCCAGCTCATGCGGTTGTCAGACCCGTTCGCAACGTCGCCAACCGCCTAAAGTCGCAATCCAGCCACACCGATACACAAGCTGTATCCGCACTTCTGGAACGATATGTGAGAGGCATGAATGCACCTTTACCTGCTCGGCCCCGATTCCGAAGTGCTCGACCTCTGCAAACACGCAGTGGTCGGATGGCGGCTCCACGTCCACAGCGTGCAGAGCGCCGCGGAGATCCCCCTGCACTCGGTCCCGCTGGATGAAGCTGCTCTCGTCACCGACAGTGCGTTCGCCCAATCTCACCCCGAGGAGATGAAGGCCGTCCTTGAGCTCCCCTTCCTCCGGGCAGTCGTCCTCTGTCCGGACTCAGCGTCCGGGAGTTCGGTGGACACAGCTCTGGGTGACGTCTGCGAGGTGATCCGCGCGCCGACCGAATCGTCTCTTCGCTTTCGCATCGGCGACTGGCTCACCCTGGAGAACCTCACGCGGGAGGGGCAGATTCAGGCCCGGCAGTTCACGGAGATCGCCAGCCTCCTGGAGACTTCCTCCCAGGACATGACCGCCCTCAGGCAGAAGGTCACGTTCCTTGACCGTCAGCGACAGAAGCTCAGCAGTGTGCTTGAAACGATGAACATGCTGAGCCGGCTCTCGCAGGAGATCAACTGCCTGGACCTGGAGGAGATCATCACGATCTGCGTGACGAAGATCCCGCTCCTCGTGAACGCGCGATATGCCAGTCTCTACCTGCACAACTACGCGGCAAGCACCCTTGAACTCAAGCGACACAACCACGGGTATCGCATTGACGACGTCGTTCGTGTGACGGAGGACGGCAAGTCGGCGATGTGTCGCGCGCTGCTGGAGCGGCGAATACTGCTGATTCGGGACTTCACGGAGTACGAGCGGACCTACGACCTGTCGGTGGAGCGACCGAATGCGCGGAACTATTCGTCCAGGAGCTGCATCATCGCCCCGATGCTGGCGGGCGACCGGGTCGTTGCCGTCCTGAACCTCGCCGACAAGCGATCGGGAACCTTCTTCGACGAAGTCAACGACCTGCCGCCCATTGAGCAGCTGAGTTTCCTGGTCGGGTCCGCCATCCGCAACTGGCAGCTCTTCCAGCAGGTACGGATTCAGGCAAAGACCGATGCCATGACCGGCTTCATCAACCACCAGACCTTCTTTGACGAGCTGGAGAAGGAAGTGCTGCGCGTGAGGCGGTATCACGGGGCGCTGTCCGTGATGATGGTGGACGTGGACAACTTCAAACTGATCAACGACGTGTACGGGCACCAGCTGGGAGATCACATCCTGACGGAGATCGCACGCATCATCCGGGTTAACGTCCGCGACTCCGACGTGCCCGCCCGTTACGGCGGGGACGAGTTCACGGTCATTCTGGCCCAGGCGGACCTCGAACGGGCGAAGCTGGTGGCCGAGCGAATCCGGGAGATGGTTGACGCCCAGAGCTTCAACTACGAGGACAAGAAGCTCAGTCTCTCACTGAGCATCGGGGTGGCGCAGTACCGCCCGGGCCAGTCGGTGGCGGATTTCGTCAGCGAGGCCGACGCGGCCCTGTACGAGGCGAAAGCCCACGGCCGAAACCGCGTCGAGACCACGCACCCGACCTGAGGTCACATCGCTCTCACACCTGCGACCCATTCCCGCGTGACGCATCTCATCGCCGTCCGGCCTGCAGGTACCGGGTACGCAGCTCGTACAGCGTCCCGTCGAGGTGGCGCTTCTCTTCGGTCGACAGGTTTCCCTTCGTCTTCTCTTCGAGGACGCCCAGGAGGTCGATGGTGTGCTTGGCCTGATCGAGATCGCACTCCTGCCGACGGGTGACGGGGTTCGCGATCTCGCCCAGTGCGATAAGGGCCTGTATGGCCAGGTTCGCGACCATCAGGCCGAACGAGGGCTCCGGCAGCGTCCTGGGCCCATCCGTCTCGGAGGGGGCCCCGTCCGAGGTCTCGTCCTCCGTGTCCTTCGCCAGGCGCTCCTTATCGCGCTTGGCCTCTTCCTTCCAGTCCTCGTCAACCTGCTTCTCCTGGTCGCGACGTTTCTCGCGGTTTCCCTGCGCTTCGTCTCTCTCCGGCTTTTCAGGCATTGTGCTTTCCTTTCGCCTCATGCTGCAGAGCGTGCTCGACAAACGCGGCAAAAAGCGGGTGCGCGTCGACCGGCCTGCTGCGGAACTCGGGGTGGAACTGCACGGCGACAAACCACGGATGGTCCTTGAGCTCCAGGATCTCCACAAGGTTGGCTTCGGGATTCACGCCGCTGAAAACGACGCCGCGTTCCTCGTAGTCGATCCGGAACGAATTGTTGAACTCGTAGCGGTGGCGATGACGCTCCCGGATCAGGTCGCGGCCGTAAGCTTCACCCGCCCTTGTCCCCTTCTTCACGCGACACTCGTATGCCCCGAGCCGCATGGTCCCGCCCTTCGCGGTGACGCCCTTCTGCTCGGTCATAAGGTCGATCACGGGGTATGGCGTCTCCTCGTCGAACTCGGTGCTGTTGGCCCCTTCGAGTCCGAGGACGTTGCGGGCCAGCTCGATGGTGGCACACTGCATCCCCAGACAGATGCCGAAGAAAGGGACCTTCCCCTCGCGGGCGAACCGGACCGCCTCGACCTTGCCCTCGGTGCCGCGGATGCCGAAGCCCCCGGGAATCAGGACCCCGTCAACGGCATCCAGGAACTTCCCGGCGCGGTCGACCTCAATGGCGTCGGAGTCGACGCGGACGATCTCGACCCGGGCCTCGTTGGCGATGCCGCCGTGCACCAGGGCCTCGTAGATGGACTTGTAGGCGTCCTGGAGCTGGATGTACTTGCCCACCACCGCGATGCGGACCTCCCGCTTCGGTTGACGGAGAATCCGGACCATGGCGCGCCAGTCGTCGAGGTCGGGTTCGTGAGGGCTCTCCAGATCGAGCAGACGGACGATCAACTGGTCGACGCCCTGCTCGGCCAGCACGAGGGGCAGCTCATAGATGCTGCGGTCGACGAGGTCCTGCTCCTCGATGACGTCCTCGACGGGCACGTTGCAGAACAGGGATATCTTCTCCCGGATCTCGCGGTTGAGTGGTTTCTCGGTGCGACAGATGAGGACGTCGGGCTGTATGCCGATCTCCCGGAGCTTTCCCACCGACTGCTGCGTGGGCTTGGTCTTGATCTCCTGGGCGGCGCGGATGTAGGGAATGAGGGTGAGGTGAATGAACAGGGTCTTCTCACGTCCCTCTTCCAGACGGAACTGCCGGATGGCTTCGAGGAAGACGAGGCTCTCGATGTCGCCCACGGTCCCGCCGATCTCGGAGATGACGATATCGGTGTCGGGAGAGACGAGCTGCCGGACGGCCGCCTTGATCTCGTCGGTGATGTGGGGGATGTACTGGACCGTCTTCCCCAGGTAATCGCCCGCCCGTTCCTTCCGGATGACGTTGGAGAAGATGCTCCCCGTGGTCCAGTTGCAGGCCCGCTGCATCCGCACGCTGGTGAAACGCTCGTAGTGACCCAGGTCGAGGTCGGTCTCCGCCCCGTCGTCGGTCACGTAGACCTCCCCGTGCTGGAAGGGACTCATGGTCCCCGGGTCCACGTTGATGTAGGGGTCGAACTTCTGGAGGTTGATGCGGAACCCCCGGCTCTCCAGGAGCATCCCCAGCGAGGCGCTCGTCAGCCCTTTGCCCAGCGAGGAGATCACGCCGCCGGTCACGAAGATGTGTTTCGTCAAACGTCCGCCCGCCTTTCACTCGTCCGGACTACGCATCGAGCCCGGCCCGGAACCTCTCCAGGTCCTCGGGCGTGTCGATGCCGAACACCGCCCTTTCGGTCAGTCCCACGCGGATGACGTACCCGTGCTCGAGTGCACGGAGCTGCTCCAGACGCTCCTTTTTCTCGAGCGCCGTCTGAGGCAGCTCGGTGAACTTGAGGAGGAATTCCCGTCGGTAGCCGTAGATGCCGAGGTGTCCGAGGAAGGTCCAGTCGCGAGCCGACGCGTCGCGGACGAACGGGATGGGCGCGCGGCTGAAATAGAGTGCCCGGCCCTTGGCGTCACAGACCACCTTGACCTGGTTCGGGTCCTCGAACGCTTCGCGGCCCGTCATCACGCAGGCCAGTGTGGTCATGGAAGCGTCGGCGTCCTCCTCGAGAAGTGCCGCCACCGCGTCCACCTGATCCGGCCGGATGTCCGCCTCGTCTCCCTGAACGTTCACGACGACGTCAACGTCCGGCAGGTCCCGACGCACGACCTCCGCCACGCGGTCCGTCCCGGTGGCGTGATCGCCCCGGGTCATCCGGGCGACGCCACCGAAGGACTCGACCGCGGCCGCGATGCGCTCATCGTCCGTTGCCACGATGACGACATCGGCGCACTGCGCCCGCTGTGCCTGTTCGTATACCCTCTGGATGAGGTATTTCCGTCCGATTCTCAGGAGGGGCTTCCCCGGCAGGCGTGTCGATGCATATCGGGCGGGTATGACGACGGCGACTTTCATGGAGATCCCAAGTGACCGTCAACCTGGAGCGGCACGACGTCTCCGTGCGTCCGCTCTCCAAAACACCGGAACGATGTTAGCCCTGCGGGCCGGCACTGTCAATCGCTTTCTTCGAGAGTCCGGGCAGGTCCGCCGGCGTGAGCCGCCAGACGCTCTTCCACGAGTCTCCGGTAGAGCTGCACGGTCTTGTCCACCATCCGGTCGAGTGCGAACTCCTCCCGGACGAGTTCCCGTCCCTGTCGTGCGAGTCGGGCCGCGACGTCGGGCTTGAGCATCAGTCGGACCAGCGCCGCGGCAAGGGCCGGCACGTCTCCCCTGGGAAACACCAGTCCCGTGTGGTTGTGCCGAACCGCGGCGAAGATGCCGCCCGCCCCCGAGACCACCACGGGCTTTCCCAATGCCATCGCCTCGAGCACCACCGGACTCATCCCGCCGTGCGTCGTCGGCAGGACGAAGACGTCCATCACCTGGATCAGTTCGCGCGGCCGGCTGATGTCGTCGACGAAGGTCACGGCCTCCTGCAGGTCAAGTTGCGTGATGAGTTCGCGAAGGTCGTGCTTCTCGGACCCCGTCCCGGCAATCAGGAGCTGCATATCGAGCCCACGGTCAAGGACGAGACGCGTCGCACGCAGCAGGAGGCGGTGTCCCTCGGCGTAGTCCAGCGCTCCGAGCGTGCCCACCACGGTGGTTCGGCGTCCGGTCAGGGGCTGCGGAGGCGTCCCCGGCCACGCCCTCACCCCCGGATAGATCACGGTGATGCGTGCTTTCCGGATCCGGAGCTGGTTGACGAGGTCCTCACGCACCGACTGACCGGCGGCGATGATCGAGCAGCCGCGAAGGTCACCCGCACCCCACCTCCTGTCCTCCGGACTGCCGCTGTGGACCGTCACGAGGCCCGGAGCGCCCAGCTTGCGTGCCAGACGCCACGCCACGGGGGCAAGCTGCGGCACGACCGCATGCACCACATCCGGTCCGAACGCCCGCAGCTCACTCATCAGCCACCGTCGCATCACCCCCCCGACACCCCAGGCGCTCAGGTGTCGACACAGGCGCACCGGGAGATGAAGTCCCGGCGGCCCCTCGTCGCCGGGAAGTGTTGCGGTGATGAGGAAAACACGATGGCCCCGCTCGCTCAACGATCGCGACAGGTCGGTGGCATAGGACCCCGGACCGGGGGAATCAAGCCGCTCGCACAGGACAAGGATATTCATCGCCTCGTCGCCGGTCATTCACCTTTCTCCGGAGGGGCCGACGTCCCACCCATCGTACCGGCGCCGCGGCGGTTTGCAACCATTTTCGCGCATGGCCTTGATTTCCCGGCCGCAGACTGCTAACGTCGGGTGCTCGTGAGCCGCCTCACCTGAAGCTCAACCCAGACCGGGAGGAGACCCGTGAACAGCATCACACGCGAGCCGACACCCCTGTGGAAAGCCGGTGTCGCCGTCATCCCCAACCCCCAGCGCTGCACACTCCGCGAAGGGCACTTCACCGTCACCCCCGATACCGTGATCGCGCTCTCGGGCGACACCGACGATGACGACGCCTTCGCCGCGACGCTTCTGGCCGGGGCGCTCAAGGAGGAGATGGGCCTCGAGCTGAGTATTGAGAAGGCGTCGTCGGCGGCGACGAGGGCGATCCGTCTCGTCCGCGGGGGGCCGGCGCGGAAATTCGGCGACGAAGGATACGTCCTCGACGTCACCACGAAAGCAGTAACCGTCCGTGCGCCGGGGGCGGCCGGGCTCTACTACGGCGTGCAGACCCTCCTCCAGATCATCCGAAGCCGCGGCGCCGGCGCGTCCCTTCCGGCGCTCCGCATCGAGGACTGGCCTGATTACAGATACCGCGCCGCGCACTACGACACCAAGCACCACCAGGACACGTTCGACTACGTCGTGGACTTCATCGAGAAACTCGCCGCCTACAAGATCAACCTCCTCATCTGGGAGTGGGAGGACAAGCTGGCGTATAAGCGCCGGCCGGAAATCGGCGCACCCGGCGCGTTCACCATCCGCCAGATGCAGGAACTCACCGCCGTCGCCCGGCGGCATCACGTCCAGCTCGTCCCGCTGATCCAGGGACTCGGACACGTCAGCTTCATCCTCAAGCACAGGAAGCACCACCCCCTGCGCGAGATCCCGGCGTCCAACTGGGAGTTCTGTCCCCTGAAGGACGGCACCTACGAGGTGCTGTTCGACCTGTGGGACGACGCGATGGACGCGACGCCCGGGGTGGAGTTCCTGCACATCGGCACCGACGAGACCTACGAGCTGGGCCAAGGCGAGGCGTGCGGCTGCAAGGCCCTCGCCGAAAAGCACGGCAGGGAATACCTGATGCAGAAGTTCATCCACCGCTGTCATGAGCACATCCGCCGGCGCGGGCGAAAGATGATCAGTTGGGGCGGCGGCTACGTGCCCGGCTCGCCCCACCTGCCGCCCGAGGGGCTCATCACGTTCGACTACCCTCACAGGAAACGTTCCGACGCGATGGCCGCCGTCAGGAAGGGCTACGAGAAGTGGGTGTTCACGCCGAATCCCCTCAACTGTCCCCTGGTGGTGCCGATGTTCCCGTTCGACTTCGCCGGGAGGTCGCGTCCGGGCTCCGCCGTCGAGACGGCCGAGGCCCTGAGCGAGGGCGCCCGGCTCGGCGGGTTCACCGGCATGGTCGCCTGCTCGTGGGACGACCCCGGACGACACAACGAGATGTGGAACATCCGTCACATCTCTGCGGCGGAATACGCCTGGACCGCGCACGCCCCGTCGGTGGACGAATTCCTCTCGAAATTCTTCGTCAGCTATTTCGGCCCCCGGGAGCAGCACCTCGAAGAGCTTTTCCGCTCGATGGAGGACCGGATGTTCTTCTACTACCGTGTCCTCCAGCGGCGGATCTGGCACTACGGTCCCGTCGGCAAGATGCACCTGCCGGACCTGCCGCGCGAGGACCTGGAGTTCGACCCGTTCTGGCGGCAGCGCTACGCGGACGACGTCGAGGACGCGAAGCGGGAACTCGTCGCGCTCGACCGCTGCGCCGACATCATCCACGACAACCTCCGGAGACCGCTCCGCAGCCGCGACAACCTCGACATCCTCCTCACCCTGGTCGACCTGTGCCGGCACAACGCCCGGCTCTTCACCCGGATGGCCGACCTCGAAGAGAACATCGGCCGGGCCTCCAACCAGCACTGGATCGACCGCAAGACCGCCCTGGCCGGACTGAAAGACGCCGAGAAGATCGTCGCCGAGCACATCGCCGAGCGCAAGCAGGTGATGAAGACGCTCATCAAGGTGTGGGAACCCACGCGGCTCGTCAAGGGGATGAGCACGAAGCGCAAGAAGTACGTCCACGCCCGCGACCGCGCCCGGCACTTCGCCAACCGCACCCCCGACATGAGCTACCTCGTTCACGATGAGGAGCGTCTCGACATGGAGGGCTACCTCCGCGCGCTCCGCCGGATCATCAGGGACTATGAGGCCGACCTTCGCAAAGGATAGCGCTTGCCCGATCGTGACGTCGAGATCATCGACACGCACTGTCACACCGAGGCGTGGTTCATGGACGAGCCGCTGAAGCGCCCGGACCCGACGTGGTTCCGGGAGCTTTACGCCGAGTGCCGGCACCGGACGCGACTCGTGATCTCGTCCACCGGGGGCGGTCCCGTCATGCGCCAAGGCAACGTCGTCTGCGTGAGGACGCTCGCCGGTCTCCTGGCCCCCTTTCCGGACAAGTTCATCGGCTCGATGATGATCAACCCGCACGGCGACGACGCCCTTGAGGCGATCGAGCTCGGGGCCGGCGAACTCGGCATGCGCTGCGTCGGGGAACTCGTGCAGTACATCCACAACTGGCGGACCGACGGCCCGCTCATCCTCCCGGTCGTTCAGAAGGCGATCGACCTCGAGTTGACGATGATGTTCCACGTGTCGGACGAGACGCACGCCGAGGCGATCGCGCGTCTTGCGGAGAAATTCCCGCGCGGGCGGTTCATCGCGGCGCACGCCTCGGGCGGGCGCTCCTGGCGCCGCGGCATCGAGACCGTCCGCAGGCTCCCCAACGTCTGGGTCGAGATCATGCGCGGGAACGAGGACCAGCTCAAGCTCCTGCTCGAGGCCGTCGGAGCCGCGCGCATCACTTACGGCACCGATTTCGCCATCGACGCCCGGCCCGAACTCCGATACCGCGCGGGCAGCTGGCTGCTCGACTGCCTCGAACGGCTCAAGCTGAAAGACGCCGACGTCCAGCGCATCACCTCCGGGAACGCAAAGGAACTGCTGAACCTCTGAAAGCGCTCTGTGAAAACGATCCCCCTCTCCCCCGGCTCGGCCGGGGGAGAGGGAATCAGGGAAGCCGCGCCTTTTTCTACAGAGCGACTTAGAGCGTCTAATGCTCTGTTGAAATCCTAAGCGGGCAACCTGAGAATCATCAGGTTGTGAGTCAATACCCGCAGGCAGCACTCGCGATCCTGGGCCGCGTCGTTGCGAGCCCGTAGCGCGGAGCCCAGGCGTCTCTTGTTCTGTGAAATGGCGCTCTCGACTTGCCAGCGGTGGCCGTAGACGCGTCGCGGAAAGCGTCGCTTCATCTGGCGGCGATACCGGCTTCGGGGCCATTTTCGTCCGGATCGTCGGGCGTTCAGAGGGATCACCGTCGAGCGGATCCCCAAGGCCTCCCGGCCGAGCCGGTGGTTGTGCTCGCCGTCGTAGGCGGCGTCGGCCAACAGACGGTCCAAGGCCATATGTCGCGTCGCCTGGGTCACAGCTTCGGCGAACTGCGGCGAGTCGTTGGAAGGACCGCGACCGACGACGGCGCCGGCGAACAGGTGGCTGGTCGTGTGACAGACGACGGTGAGCTTCGGCCAACGTCGGCGACGAAATGGCTGATATCCTCGCCGGTCGACGTAATAGGAACTGGCATGGCGGCTTTCGAAACCCGTGGCGTCGATGGCGGCTTCGGGGCGCTCGTCGATCAGGCCGAGCGTGCGAGCGCGTCGGAAGACAGCGGCCAGGAGCGGCTGAAAAGCCCCTTTTTTAGCAGGCGCTGCTCGGCATAGCAGAGCGTGGAGTAGTGAGGGACCTTCTTGAGCCGGAGCACCCGACGCAGGTCGGAAAGGTCGTGAAGCATCTGAACGATGCCGCGGTAGTCGGTCTTGAAGAACTGCCGAAGGACAAGCATCGCAAAGAGTTGGGGTTGTGTGAAATCCTTCTTGGAGAACCGGGAGGCGTAGAGAGGCAGACCCGCTTCGCCGACCTGCAGGGCCTCGCGGGCGACAGCGACCGGTGATTTTGTCATGGAACGCACCATGAGGCACCCCCTTCCATGACTTCTTCATCGGCAAATCTCCTCAATGGCTCCAGAGGATTTCAACAGAGCAAGCGTCTAACAAAACGAGGCAGCTTCCCTCTAGACAGCCCCCGTAGGGGGCGGAAGCATGTAGCCGGGGGCGTAAGCCCCCGGTACACAGGGCAACAAGGATCGTTAGCCCCGGAGGGGCGGCAGAAGCGTTGCGTGACCTCCTGTCGCCCCGTTGGGGCTCGGGCGAATATGAGAATCCCCACCGGGGGCTCACGCCCCCGGCTATTCACTGACGC
>DATKVD010000523.1:0-7445 GCA_035530235.1 Planctomycetota bacterium
GCCGGTGGGGGGCACCACCGAGAAGCAGAAGTACAAGTCACTGGAAGAGCGGCTCGGCGGCATCAAGGAGGGGTTCGAGAAGATGCCCCCGGTGATCATCGACGCCGACGCACGACTGCCGTACCGGTACGTCGTCTACGCCCTCAACGTCTGCGGGAAACTGGACCTCGAAAACGTCATGTTCATGTTCCCGCAGCAGTAGGGGGTGCGGTCGGCCGCCGCACGGTCGCCGTGTCCGACGGCGGCCGCATCGAGTGAGGACGCTTCCTTGGCCAACACGGTCTCCGAGAGCGGGTCGGTCCTCTACGGGGAGTCCCTGCACCACAGACTCCACGAGCTGCTCCGGAGCACCCCCTGGTGGGCCGCCTCCCTGGTGGTGCACGTCGCCATCCTCGGCTTCGCCTACACCTACACGTGGGAGATCCCCCTTCCCAAGGACGAGGTGAAGATCGACACGGCGATCCGTGACCGCATCGAGCTGCCCCCCGTGATGCTGGAGCTGCCGAAGCCGGTGACCCCCGAGCAGAAGATCACCCCCCAGCGTCTGAACGAGGTCCGGAAGGTCCAGCTCTCACAGAAGAACCTTCCCCAGCTCGACGACATCCTGAAGAACCAGGGGAAGCCGAACCCGGCGATGGCGGTGCTGGCGGCCCCGGGCGGGGTGATGCGGGTGGGTGAGATCGGCACCGGTGAGGGGTTCCGTGTCTCCGGGGGACTGGGCACGGCCATCGGCGACCTGACCGGCTGGCCCGGCTGGCAGAACCGCTGTCTGGCCGTCTGGCTCTTCGACGAGTCCAAGTCCATGAAGGACGACCAGCAGGTCGTGCGTCAGAAGGTGGACGAACTCTACGAGAGTCTCGGCATCGACCTCCGGGACACCCGGGAGACCCGACGCATCGTCACCGCCGTCTGCGGCTACGGCAAGGAATTCCACGTGCTGCTGAAACAGCCCACGACCGAGCTGGACAAGGTCCGTCGGGCCATCGCCCATGTCCCCGTCGATGACACCGGGAAGGAGAACTACCTGAACGCCATCAACGGGGTGCTGAACGAGTTCTCCAGGTACGCCCGGAAGTACTCACGGAACATCGTCATCATCATGGTGACCGACGAAGGCGGTGACGACGACAAGGACTGGAAGGACGGCAAGTCGGACCTGCTGGAAGTGACCGTTGCCCGGATGAAGCGTCTGAAGGCGTCACTGCTGGTCTTCGGGAACGAGGCGGGGGCGTTCAATCACGCTTCCGAGGTCACCTACGACCCCACCGTGGCCCAGGGATACAGTCCGTGGGCGTCGGTGAACCGCGGCATCGACACGGCGTTCGGCGAGATGTTCCCGTTCCGGTGGCACCTCTATTATTCGTGTCGGAACACGCAGCGCATCGCTTCCGGCTTCGGTCCCTACGGTCCCAGTCGGCTGTGCCGGGAGACCGGCGGGATCTACTACCTGCTGCGGACCGCCAGTGCCAGGACCTATGACTACGAGAAACTGCTGGGCGGCTATCAGCCCGAACTCGTCTCACGCGGGGAGATTGCGAAACGGAACGGCAAAAACCGTGCCCGACGCGTCCTCATGACGCTCGTCGACCAGTGGGAGAGGATCTGGGAGGAAGGCAAGCGTCTGGAGATGTACTTCCGCAACGACGAGGGCGGCAGACGTCTGATGGAGCGGTCCGCTCGGGCGGCGGACGAGTGGCTCCACCTCGCCAACGAGGCCATCCGCGAGATGGACAAGCTCTCCAACGTGGCGTTCGAGGATTCCCCCAAGCGCTGGCAGGCCAACCGTGAACTCATGTGGGCACAGCTCCACAAGATCCGGTTCATGATGGTGCAGTACCGCTTCGCGATGATGGACCTCCTCGCCGGACGTCGCATCCCGCCCCCGGGTGACATCGGGTGGGTGGTCAGTCGATACTACGCCGGGGAACTCCGGGGCGACAACATGCCGCGAATCCTCGAGGAGCAGGACAAGGTGAGGGCCCTGTACCAGGCGGTGATCGACCACCACGCCGGCACCCCCTGGGAGGCCTTCGCCGCCAGTGAAATGAGGGGATTGAGCGGATATGCCGTCCGACCGTATTCGAGGAGTCGGGGCGGCGCGGGGCTGAAGAGCGAGTCCCGCTGACCCCCCGGACGGGCTCATTTGCGTGATTTAGCCGCCCTCAGCCTTTGACTGTTGGGGGTGTTCGGCATATAATATAGAGGCGACGGGGTCCACGGAACCGACGATTCAGGAGAGCCTTCATGTCCAGCACGGTGTCCACTGGCGGGCCGATCTTCTACGGGGAAACCCTCCAGGACAAGTTTCACGGCATGCTCAGGAGCACGCCCTGGTGGGCGATCTCACTGGTGGTCCACGTCGCCATCCTCGGCTTCGCCTACACCTACACGTGGGAGATCCCCCTGCCCAAGGATGAGGTGAGGATCGACACGGCGATCCGTGACCGCATCGAGCTGCCCCCGGTGATGCTGGACCTGCCCAAGCCGATCACCGAGGACCAGGAGATCAAGCCGAAGCGCACGGTCGACATGAAGAAGGTGCAGCTGTCCCAGAAGAACCTTCCACAGCTCGATGACATCCTGAAGAACCGGGGGAAGCCGAACCCGGCGATGGCGGTGCTGGCGGCACCGGGTGGGGTGATGCAGGTGGGTCAGATCGGTGACGGCACGGGACTGCACGTGGCCGGCGGACTCGACGGTGCCATAGGGGACATGAGCGGCTGGCCCGGCTGGCGACAGCGCTGTCTGGCCGTCTGGCTTTTCGACGAGTCCAAGTCCATGAAAGACGACCAGCAGCTCGTGCGTCAGAAGGTGGACGAACTCTACGAGAGTCTCGGGGTCGACCTGGGGGACTCCCAGCAGAAGATGCGTATCGTCACCGCCGTGTGCAGCTACGGCAAGGATTTCCACATCCTGCTCAAGGAGCCGAGCACCGACATGGACAAGGTCCGGCGGGCGATTGACAGGGTGCCCGTCGACGAGACCGGCAAAGAGAACTACCTGATGGCGATCAATCAGGTGCTGACGGAGTTCTCGAAATACGCCCGCAAGTACTCACGGAACATCGTCATCGTCATGGTGACCGACGAGGGGGGCGACGACGACACCAACTGGCAGGACGGGGCCAACTCGCCCCTGGAACGGACCCGGACACGTCTCAAACGGATGAACGCGTCCCTGCTGGTCTTCGGAAACGAAGGGGGGGGGTTCAATTACGGTGCCGAACAGACTTACGACCCCACCGTGGCGAAGGGGGTGAGTCCGTATGCGTGGGTCAACCGCGGCATCGAAAGCGGCTTCGGCGAGATGTTCCCGCACGACTGGTACTTCCGACGCACCGAGCGGGTCCCCAGCGGCTTCGGTCCCTACGGGCCGAGTCGTCTCTGCAAGGATTCGGGCGGCATCTATTATCTCCTGCGGACATCCAATGCTCGGTCGTACGACTACGAGAAGCTCCTGAGCGGGTATCAGCCCGAACTGTGCTCACGCCTCGAACTGTCGAAGCGCAATAAGGCCGGCTCCCTCCGTCGTGTCATCATGGCGCTCGTCGACGGCTGGGCGGCCATCCGTGACAAGGAGGACCAGCGCTTCAACAGCTACTACGAGAACAGTGACGCCGGGCGCCGACGCATGGAAACGACCATGAAGGTCATCAACGAGTGGCTGCAGCTTGTCAACGACGGCATCAAGCGGATGGGCAGTCTCGGCAACGAGGTCGTCAAGGATTCCCCGAAGCGCTGGGAAGCCAACCATCAGCTCATGTGGGCGCAGCTTCACAAGCACCGGTTCCAGCTCGCACAGTACAAGTTCGCCCTCCAGGACCTCATGAACAAGCGGAACATCCCCCCGCCCGGCGACATCGGGTGGCACATCGGATACTGGCACAACCCCGTCCTCCGCGGCAACGACCAGGGGCAGCTCCAGGAGGAGATGAAGAAGATAGAGGCCATGTTCCAGGAGGTCATCGACAAGCACGCCGGCACCCCCTGGGAGGTCTACGCGAAGATTGAGATGAGGGGCCTGCGGGGGTTTTCGATCAACCCGTGGTCGCGCTCACGCTCCAGCGGCGTGACGCAGGAGGCCCGGTAATCCCGAAGCACCTCCCGTCGGCCTGGTCGGCAGACACCGCCACCCGTCCCCGTATCCGGGACGGGTGGCTCCTTTTCCGGACCGCTCCGGCGACCCCCCGTCCGCGCCTCCCCCTCCGGAATCGCCGCGGAAACCCTCCCCGACCCGTTTGACCTCGACCGTTCGACGGATAGAATTCAGTGGCTCATGGATATCGGTCGGAAGCCGGTGCGTCCGTCACGACCCTTGAGGGGGAGATTGCCATGTCTTCGAGCATGGTTTCGAAGAGGTCGATCGTTTACGGGGAGTCGCTCAGGGACAGACTGCACGGACTGCTCAGAAGCACGCCGTGGTGGGTGATATCCCTGGTGGTGCACGCGGCGGTCCTGGTGTTCGCCTACTCGTACACGTGGGAGATCGCGCTGCCCGAGCGGGAGACGGCGTTCCGTCCGCGTCTGGTCGGCCGGCCGGACCTGCCGCCCGTCATGATTCTGAACCCGACGCCGCCCGAGCGTCGGGAGGAGATGACGCGCACCCGACGCACCGAGGCGATCAAGCCCCGCATCTCGCACACCCGGCTTCCGGAAGCCCCCGACATCCTCGTCCGACGCACCCCTCAGGCCAGACACCTCTATCCCGGCACACCCGACAGTATCCATCCCGTCGGCCCCATCGACGAGGACGGCCCCTACCAGAGACCCCCGGACATCCCCACGGCCATACGTGACCTCATCGTCACGGGGGGATGGGACGACCGGTCTCTCGCCGTCTGGCTCTTCGACGAGTCGAGGTCCATGAAAGACGACCAGCAGCTCGTCCGTCAGACCGTCGAGGAGTTCTACGAAGGCATCGGCATCGAGGCGAGGGACGTCCGGAAGCGGATGCGCGTCGTCACCGCCGTCACGAGCTGCGGGAAGGACTTCCACGTCCTGCTCGGAAAACCCACCACGGACGTCGCGAGGATCCGACGCGTCATCGACCGCATCCCCGTCGACGATTCCGGACTGGAGCATCACCTGACGGCCGTCAACGGGGTGCTGGACGAGTTCTCCGCGTACGCCCGCAAGTACGGACGGAACATCATCATCATCCTGGTGACCGACGAGGCCGGTGACGACGACACGAACCCCGGGGACGCAGCCAACGCCCCGCTCGAGCGCACACTCGTCCGCATGAAGAAGCTGGGGGCCACGCTTTTCGTCTTCGGCAGGGAGGCCGGGGCATTCGCCTACGGCGTCGAGCACACGTTCGACCCCACCGTCGGGAACGACTTCAGTCCCTACGGCTGGGTCAACCGGGGCATCGAAACGGCCTTCGGAGAGATGATCCCGCACGACTGGAACGGGTTCCGGAACACCGAGCGTGTCCCGTCGGGCTACGGTCCGTACGGTCTGGTCCGGCTGTGCAAGGAGACCGGTGGGGTCTACTTCATCCTGAGCGGCGCCGGCTCGAAGCCCTACGACTACGAGAAGCTCCGTGAAGGCTACCAGCCCGAGCTGGACTCGCGCGTCGACATCGCCAGACGCAACAGGGACAATCCGCTCCGCCGCGTCGTCATGGGCGTCGTCGACGAATGGAAGAACATCCGTGACAGGGAAGACGGCGCCTTCCAGACGACGTTCTCAGACACGGACGGCGGCCGCCGGCAGATGGCCGCCACGATGAAGGTGGTCGACGAGTGGCTCGTGCTGATGAACGAGGGCATCAGACGGATGAAGGCCCTGGCCAACGTGTCGTTCACGCATGCCCCGAAGCGATGGGAGGCCAACCGTGACCTCATGTGGGCCCAGCTTCACAAGACACGCTTCCAGCTCACGCAATACAGGCTGGCGCTTGCCGAGCTGATGCGCAACCAGGACCTCCCCATGGCCAGACGCACCATACCGCCGCCGGGCGACGGCGGCTGGCACATCGCCTACGGCTACGGTGCGGCACTGCGCGGCGAGGCCGAAAGGGTCGACGAGGAAAGGAAGGACATCCAGGCCCTGTTCAGGACGGTCATCGACCGGCACGCCGACACCCCGTGGGACGTCTACGCCCGGACGGAGATGGGGGGGATGCGGGGGTATGAGATCCGGGCCTGGTCGCCCGGTCCCGGGGGCGGCAAGCCTTCGCGGCCGCAGTGATCCGGCACGTTCCTTGAGACCCGTCGGGGGTGCCGTTTCTCCCGAAGCGTCCGCGGCGAAAAAAAACGGGAATTGTCCTGTTGACATCACCCGGCCGCGTGATGTAGACTCCATAGTACTTCCGCAGGGGCATCCGGGCTGTTGTGGGCCCGGCGTGCTGCGGAAGAGGGGGAAATATCCTCTTTTCGGGTGGTCCCTCATGGGGTCGAGAAAGCGTCGGCTGGGGTCGGGCCGGCAGCGGGGATTGAGCCTGCTCGAGGTGCTCGTCGTCGTCGTGGTGATCGGTATCCTCGCGGCCCTGACGCTTCCGGTCTTCTCCCGTGCCCGTGCCCGGGCCATCCAGGCCGTCTGCCAGAACCACCTCAAGCAGATAAGCGTCGCCGTCCAGCTCTACCTCCAGTACAACGACAACACCTACTTCCCCCACGAGGTCGAAACGGACGAGGGGACCCTCTACTACTACGGTCTCGAACGTCTCCTGCCCGACGGCGAGGGTGTCTCGCTCGACGTCACACGGGGATACCTCTTCTCGTATTACTCTCTCGTGAGCGGGGTGGGGAGCTGTCCGGCGTTCAAGGCCACCTCCAGGGAAGGGACCCGACAGAAAGGGGCCACCCTGGGCTTCGGCTACAACCGCTTCGGCGTCGCCGGACGGAAGGCGACCTGCATCGCCAATCCGGAAAACATCGTGCTCTTCGCCGACTGTGCACACGTGGTCTCCGAGGGGGGGCCGCTCGTTCGTGCCCGGGGGAGGTTCGTGGTGGAGGAGTGGGACTACGTGAGTCCCTCGGAGTTCACCATCCACTTCCGTCACGCCGGTCAGGCGAACGTGCTTTTCTGCGATGGTCACGTGGAGAGTCGTGAGCCCAGGAAGATCCTCTCCGTGCTCCCCAAGGCCCAGGTCGGGATGATCAACGACCTGGGCGACACCGCCCTGTTTATTCCTTGATTTCCGCGTTTCACGGCGTGTATCCTCACCTCTTCCGACGGGTCCGTCGAACGAGGACCTTCACGTGATGCCTCGTCTTTCTCTCCGGTGGGCGATGCGGTGTCTCAGGCCGGCACTTGCACTTCTGATCGCGGTCGCGTGCGGATGCGGTCCGTCGGACCCGACGGGTTCAAGGGACCGTGCGATCTTCGCACGGGGAGGCATCGTCCTTCCGGGTGACGCCTCGCCCGACGTCCTCCTCGATGTCACCACCACCGACAACACCACCGTCCGACTGACCGCCGGGCTTCCGGTGGGGGGGA
>DATKVD010000524.1:0-2793 GCA_035530235.1 Planctomycetota bacterium
TCTTCCTCTACGCCCTGGCGGTGTGGCTGGCCGCCGAGGGCATGGTCCGTCGACGCTGGACGTGGTTTCCGGCGGTGGGTGCGGTCAGTGCCCTGGCCTACTGGGTTCGTCCGGAGGGTCTGAGCGTGGTGATCGTCCTGACGGCGGTGCTGCCGCTCTGGGCCTGGCGGAGTCGGACCATGAGCGTGCGCAAGGCACTGCTCTGCGTGGGGGTGATGGTCCTTGTGGCCGCGGTGGTCTCGTCCCCGTACCTCGTGCTCTCCGGCAAGTTCAGCGGGAAGATCACGAGCAAGCTGGTGCTCGCACCGATTTCGGCCGCGGAGCCGGAGTCGTCTCCGGAGGCGCCGGCGGCGTCCGGGCTCCCGGCCGCCCGGCCGCCTGTCGCAGCGGCCCCGACGGCCCCCCCCGTCGTCGAGGACAGCCGCGATAATCCCTGGGAACGTGCGTGGACCGCCGTCGTGCAGATCCTGGAGAAGAGCGCACACAACCTCCGGTGGGTCCTGGGATTCCCCTTCGTCGTGGGGGTGTTTGCACTGCGTCGTCGGAGGGCCGACCAGGTCCCCCGGACGCTCATCTTCACACTCATCGTGTTCCATTTCCTCCTGCTCATCGGACTCTACTGCACCGGGGGATACATCGGACACCGACACCTCATGCCGGCGGTGTTGCTGGCCATGCCTTGGGTGGGCGTCGGGACGATCCTGATCGGGGAGAAGTTGCAGTCACTGTCGGGCGAACGGCCGGGGATGGACGTGGCACGCCGACGCCGGGTGATGCTGGTGCTGCTCACGGCGGGACTGGTGGCGGGACTGCTGCCGCGGGCGATCCGACCCCCTCATGCACGTGAGTTGCCGGCCGTCAGGACCGCCGTCTGGCTGGGACAGCGCATCCGTCCGGACGACACCGTGCTCTCCAACTCACCGTATGTACCCTTCTACGCCGACATGTCCGGACGCGTCATCACGAGGGAAGAGACGGAAGTGGGCATCGACCTCTCGACGGTCACGCCCCCCTACCGGTACGTGGTGCTGGACCGGAGGGTGCGGGCGTTTCGACCGGAGTGGCCGGCTCAACTGACCGGACGGTACGAACCTCTGGACGTCCCGGACGTGAAGAAGCGGCACGTGGAGACGTTCATGCTGAGACCGACCGGGGAATGACCGCCCGCCGCCTCCCCTGCGTTGACCTGTCCCCTACCGGCCGTCCCACGGTGCCGGCTTCTCGAACATCACCTGACAGGTGTAGCCGGGCGGGACGAACGACGCGTCGTTCGTCACCCAGATGCCCGCGATGCGCTGACCCATCAGGGTGCGGATGCCGTCCTTCTCCTGGAAGAGCAGCTTCACCGAGTGCTTCCCCGCCTTGAGCGACCGGCTCTCCGCGAGGTGCTCGACGAACCAGCGGAGCGGTCTTCCCTCCTTCCATCCCCGCGGCGGCCGCGGGTGCGGACCGTAGCGCTCCATCTTCGCACCGTCGAGGATGAGGCCGATGTTGTCGTAGCGGTACTCCTGGTTGAACGTCGGCGTGTACTTCATCCAGAGGTAATACGTGCCGTCGGCCGGGAGGTCGAAATCGAAGGTGAGCGACTGCTCACCGGCGGCCTTGCCCGGGTACTCGACGTAGTCGCCGGCCTGCTTCAGCCCGGCGCTCGCGGTCGCCTGGGTCACGGGGATATGCTTCGTCACGACCTCGAGGGGCTGCGTCTTGGCCCGGATCTCTGCGGGCTGCGATTCGGCCCATCGCTGGTCCACCGCGACGACCTTGTAGTGGTACGTGGTGTCGGGCCGGATGCCCCAGTCGAGCGCCGAGGTCTTGTGCGTCGAGCAGAGGAGCGTCTCGTTCGAGGGCGTGAAGTTCGGTTCCTTGCCCACGTAGACCGAGTAGAACGCGACGTTCTTCTCGGGGCTCGCGTCCCACTTGAGTTCGATGCTGTTGGCGTGTGTCTTCGTAACCTGGAGTCCCACAACGGCTTTCGGCGCCGGGACGCGATCGTCCACCGTCTTGGGCGTGTACGTCGGGTCGCTGGTCACGATGATCTTGTCGACGGCGAAGCCGTCCGCCTGAGATGCCAGGCCGACCGAGGCGTTCTTGCCGAGCTTCCATGATCGGGTCTTCACCCATTGCCATTGCTGAGAGGTAGCCTTTCCGAATCCCCATACGTCCTCGGGCATGCGAACCGTCAATCCCTTACTGAACCCGGTCGCCATGACGTCTGCTTCCTTGCCGTGCCAAGTTCGACAGCGTACCCACATCGTGTAATCCCCCTGGGGCAAGTCGCACTTGACTTCGACGCCCCCGGTCTTCTCCTCGTCGTTGCCGGTCGTCTCGGCGTCCCTGACGGGTGTCACACGCCCCGCACGGAAGCCCGATGCCGTCCCGTCCACCACGTCGCGCATGGGTGTCTTCTTCTCCATCAGCTCCGCCTCGAAGTGCAGCGTGACCGGACCTTCGTATGCAGCCGAGCGGACCTCATCCGAGAAGTAACTCTCGAGCCCCGAACGCTCCTCCGCCGTGACGAGATAGCACGCCGACACGGGAGCGTTGCCGTCCGTAAACGTCGTCTCCTTGACCGTCGCGATGCGCTCGTACGGTCCGCCGCTTCTCACGGCACGGTAGACGTTGTAGTGGTCGACCTCGGCACACGGCACGGGTGCCTCCCACGTGAGGGTGTTCCCGGCGAGCTTCACATTCGTCGGCCGGCTCGGCAGTCGCGTGATCGTCATGTAGAAGTCGGCGTCGCCGAGGAAATCGGAGGCGTAGATGAGTTTGGTGTAATCGGGACTCGCCTTCACC
>DATKVD010000525.1:0-12351 GCA_035530235.1 Planctomycetota bacterium
AACGTTCAGACGATGGTTTTTGGCAATACCGGAGAGAATTCCGGTTCCGGTGTGGCATTCACCCGCAATCCGGCCAATGGGGTCAACGAGTTCTACGGCGAGTTCCTCATGAACGCCCAGGGCGAGGACGTGGTCGCCGGCATCCGCACACCCCAGGAGATCTCGAAGCAGGGCTCCCGTGACTGGGCACGAAACCAGAACATCGACGAGAAGACCCGACGGGAACTCTATCCCTCACTCGAAGAGACGATGCCCGGGGTGTTCCGTCAGCTCGACGGCATCCGTCGGAAGCTCGAGCGACACTACCGTGACATGCAGGACATCGAGTTCACGATCGAGCGTGGGACACTCTACATGCTTCAGACGCGGACGGGCAAGCGGACGGCGGCGGCCCACGTGAAGATCGCCGTCGACATGGCGGAAGAGGGACTCATCGACGAGCGGGAGGCGGTGCTTCGCGTCCCGCCCGGGGCACTCGACCAGCTCCTGCACCCGGTCTTCGACCCGGCCTCCGAGAAGAAAGCGGATCTCCTGACCAAGGGACTGCCGGCCTCGCCCGGCGCCGCAACCGGTCAGGTCGTCTTCAACGCCGACGCCGCCGAGGCATGGGCCTCCGAGGGCAGGACCGTCATCCTCGCCCGCATCGAGACCAGTCCCGAGGACATCGGGGGCATGAACGCCGCCCGCGGCATCCTCACCGCCCGCGGGGGCATGACCAGTCACGCCGCGGTCGTCGCCCGGGGGATGGGCAAGTGCTGCGTGGCGGGCGCCGGGGAGGTCGTCATCGACTACGCCTCGCACAGCATGACCGTCGGCGGCCGGAAGCTCAAGCGGGGGGACTGGATCTCCCTCAACGGCTCGACGGGGGCCCTCTACGCCGGACGCATCGCCACCCACGACCCTCAGCTCACCGGACCCTTCGGCACCATCATGGACCTGGCGGACAAGTATCGCAGGCTCGGGGTGCGCACGAACGCTGACACCCCGCACGACGCCGAGGTGGCGGTGCGTTTCGGGGCCGAGGGCATCGGACTGACGCGCACCGAGCACATGTTCTTCGAGGGCGACCGCATCATCAGTTTCCGTCGACTCATCCTCGTCGCCGAGACCGTCAAGACCCTGCGTGACGAACTCAAGGCCGCCGGCGACAACCCGGAAGCCGCGAAAAAGGTCCGGAAGAAACTCGCCGCACCCCTCAAACAGTACAACCGCGCCCTCGCCGAACTCCTCCCCCTCCAGCAGAAGGACTTCGAGGGCATCTTCAGGGCGCTCAAGGGCCGGCCCTGCACCATCCGCCTCCTCGACCCGCCGCTCCACGAGTTCCTCCCCCACGACGACGCCGGGCAGAAGGAGATGTCCAGACAGATGGACGTCCCGGTGAAGGAGATCAAGGCCCTCGTCGAGAAGCTGCACGAGTTCAACCCGATGCTGGGACACCGTGGGTGTCGTCTGGGGATCACGTATCCCGAGGTGACGGCGATGCAGGCCCGGGCGATCATCCAGGCGGCACTCAACGTCAGGGGCGCCCGTCCCGAGATCATGGTCCCGCTCATCGGTCACGTCACCGAACTGGCACTCCAGAAAGAGGTCATCCTCGAGACCATCGAGGACATCCGGAAGAAGCGCCGGCTGAAGAAGCTCCCGTTCAAGGTGCTCATCGGGACGATGATCGAGATCCCGCGGGCCGCCGTCACCGCCGACGAGGTGGCCGAGGTCGCCGAGTTCTTCTCCTTCGGCACCAACGACCTCACCCAGATGGGGTGCGGGTTCAGTCGTGACGACGCCGGCAAGTTCCTCGGGGACTACGTCAGGCTCGGCATCTACGAGAAGGACCCGTTCCAGGTGCTCGACCGAGGCGGGGTGGGCAAGCTGGTGGACATGGCCACGCGGCTCGGCCGCCGGACGCGTCCCACCCTCAAGGTGGGCATCTGCGGGGAGCACGGCGGGGAGCCCGCCTCGGTGGAGTTCTGCCACATGGTGGGACTCGACTACGTGAGCTGTTCCCCCTACCGGGTGCCCATCGCCCGGCTCGCCGCCGCCCAGGCCGCCATCCGGGACAAGGCCGCAAAGAAGCCGGCCCGGCGAAGACCGAAACGCCGGAAATAGCCCCGCTACGCCCCACGGGCCACACTATTATTAAGGAACCGGACCCGCACTACTGCGGGTCCGGTTCTTTCGGGTCCGAAGGGGTCCCGCCGCCTCAAATTCCCCCACCGCCTGCTGCACAATGGCGCAGCGTTTAACGTTCTGAACGCCAAAACACCCCCGCTGACCGCGAGATGTTCATCTGAGACAACATGACCCGTTGTGACGCAAGACACGTCCTGCAAATACCTTACGCCGATTCGCCCCGCTGCTGTTGCGTATTTCAAACACCTCGGGGACCCCATTCGGAGGTCGCGTCGGCCCATATCCCGAAAACGCCATGTCGCAAGGCCCTGTCTGAAAACAACTTACGTCAACGGCCTCAGAAAGCCCCCGAAATCCCGCCCGTTCTGGCACGGGATTTGCGTGAGTTCCTTGTCGGCTGCGGCCCAACCTCCTCTTGGCTGGGCCGTTCACAGGGGCTGCTGTTAGGGGCTGTAAATCAACCACAACTCAGTGTCATTCTATGCGGCTTTCTAGCCAGAAAGGAGGAGGGTCCGTCGTACCGTCTTCATTGGGAGGAATCAGGGGAGTGGGCACTTTTGGGAGGAATCGGATCATGAGGAAAGCATTGCTGTTGAGTGCGGCACTGTTGCTGCTGGGCGCGGGGGCTTGGGCGGCCCCGACGGGTCCGGGCGGCTCGATCTACTGGGTGCGGGTACCCCAGTGCGGCCTGTCCACCCTGGACAACGGCCTGATTGACCCGAATTTTTATACCCCGGCTCTTGACAACAACGCCTATCTCTACCGTGTCGACGTGGACAAGGACTGGAACGTGGTCACGGAGCACGGCATCGTCGCGACGCTGCCCAACAAGTTCAACCTGGACCAGGCCAACTACGACGACGCGTCGTTCCCGGAGATCCTGCACACCCGTCAGACGCTGGACGGCGTCCCGACGAACGGTGACGGGTCGGTGTTCGTGGCCACCTACTTCGACAACGCTGCACACACGCGCTTCTACAGGGTCCAGCGGGACGGGACCGTCACGGTCCTGCACCCGGGCGCGGGCGACGGCAGTTACGGCGTCAGTTCGAACAACCTCGAGCAGACCCCGGAGTTCAGGAACATCATCGACCCGTGGGGTCACGCCGGCGGCAAGGTGGACGCCATCATGGGGTGGGCCGGCGGCTACGGCGCGAAGACGTGGCAGGACATGAACTCGAACGACGACCTGACCGACGACTGCGACACGTACCAGTACCCCGGCTACAACGCGGGCAATTCCCAGGACGCCGAGGTGGGCGCCAGGCCCGGCGGGGGAGACACAGACAACCAGAACTGTCACTTCTCGATGGTCTACAGCAACATCAAGTACAGTGTGTATGACGGGAACGAGGCGGACTGCCACACCTGGTCCCCCGACTGCGTCGTCTTCCACCGGTATAGCGACTGGAGCGTTGCCGACGGCTTCAGGTGTTACTGGCAGGGCGCGCAGATGGCGGTGGGCGACCCCGACGGCGACGACAACGTCGACGTCTACGTCCTCACCGGCGCCCGCTCCGGCTACAACAACGATCAGGGCGGGATCTGGCGGCTCTCGGACCTCGACCAGAGCGGAGCGATCGACGACAACGTGGCCGACATGTGCAAGGCGATCTACGACGACAGCACGCTCGCCGGCAGCACCAACAACATCGGCGGCGGCGACATCGAGCTGGTGAAGGACCCGGTGAGCGGGAAGTGGTCGCTGCTCGTCTTCCAGGCGGGCGGCAGTTGGGGGGCCTGCGAAGTCGACGGACGCATCCTGGTGCTGGAGCTGGCCGACAACGGCGACTTCGTCGGCACGGCCGACGGCATCAAGGAGATCCTCGCCGGTCCGGGCGTCGACAACGGCCTGGAAACAGGCGAGATCACCGGTCCCAACTATTACTACAACTACTCTGACGCCTGGGTGCTTCTGGGCACGGAGTTCGACCCCGATCCCATCCCGGAGCCCGGGACGCTGCTCTTCCTCGGGACCGGTGTGCTGGGACTTGTGGGGTACCTCCGACGTCGGCGGATGAGCTGACCCGACGCGTCGTGAGGATGAAAGGAGGATCAACAGCATAGGCTGATTGCAGTGCAGGGGGGCCGTCCCGACACCGTCGGGGCGGCCCCCTCTTTTTCCATGACGGGTCCGCCGGACACGTCCGTCCGACTCACCAGACTTCGCGTTTGCGGACACCCGCCTCCGGTGGTATCATTGGGTGGTTGTTGACCCACGGGATCCCCTCGACCGTGAAGGAGCAGGACGCTTTGACTCGCACGTCAGCAAAGATTACCGGGTCACGGTGGGGTTGGCACGTCCTCTTTTCCATCGTCTGCTGGGTGCTCCTGACGGCGGCCGGCTCATACCTGCACTCCGCTCCCGAGGCCCTCGACACGCGCTTCGAGACCGACCTCTTCCTCAAGAACGACGTCGGCAAGGCCACAGAGTCGCCGGAGGTGGAGACGACGATCCGTGCGATCCTCAAGACCCTCGAGGCGGGCGCCGTGCCCGCCGCGGCGGTCAAGGTGGATTATCCCCTCGAAGGCGCCCTCTTCCCGCCCGACATCTGCCGGCCCACGTTCCTGTGGCACGACGACGCCGAAGACGCCCGGACGTGGCTGATCGACGTCGCGTTCGGGAACATCCCGCACCGCATCCACGTGCTGACCGACGGGAAGCGTCCGGAGCCGCGCATCGACCCCCGCTGCATGACGAAGACCAACGTGTTCAAGGAAACCCCGCACCAGGCGTCGGCCCGGGGCTGGATACCGAGCCACCGCGTGTGGGAGATCATGAAACGTCATTCGTCGGAGAGCGACGCGGTGGTGACGGTGCGCGGCCTGGCCGGGGGACAACGGGTCGTCTCGGTGGGACGTGTGACGATCCGCACGTCGAAGGACCCCGTGGGGGCGCCCATCTTCTACCGTGACGTCCCCCTCATGCCCTCCGAGACCAAGGACGGGATCATCAAGCCCCTGGACGACAGTGCATTCCCGCTGATTCAATGGCGGCTGCGTGACGTCTCCAAGTTTGACCCGCCGGTGATCATGCAGCACCTGCCGACCTGCGCCAACTGTCACTCGTTCTCGCGTGACGGAAAGACGCTGGCGATGGACATGGACGGTCCCGGCGGCGACAAGGGGGCACACGTCCTGAAGGACGTCAGCACACGGATGACGGTCGAGTCCGACGACGTCTTCACCTGGAACAGCTTCACCGAAGACCGGGAGAAGCCCCGGACGGGACAGTCGTTCGGCCTGTTCCCGCAGATCTCCCCGGACGGACGACACATCGTGGCCACGGTCCACGAGTCGGTCTACGTGCAGAACTACATGGACTACAGGTTCCTTCAGACGTTCTACCCCACGCGGGGGATACTGGCCGTCTACCACAGGGATACCGGGGAGATCCGTCGGCTGCCGGGGGCGGACGAGGCGAAATACGTGCAGAGCAACGCCACCTGGAGTCCCGACGGGAAGACGCTGGTGTTCATCCGGGCCGAGGCCCGGGACAGCTACGGCGAGGGTGCCCGGGCGGAGCACGCCAACGACCCGAACGAGACGCAGGTCCGGTACGACCTGTACCGCATCCCGTTCAACGAGGGCAAGGGCGGTGCGGCCGAGCCGATCGAGGGCGCCTCCGGGAACGGCATGAGCCACTCGTTCCCCCGGTTCACACCCGACGGCAGGTGGATCGTCTTCGTCGGGTGCACCAACGGTCTGCTGATCCGACCCGACAGCAAGCTCTACATCATCCCGGCCGAGGGCGGCGAAGCCCGTGAGATGCGGTGCAACACGTCGCGCATGAACTCGTGGCACAGCTTCTCACCCAACGGCCGGTGGATGGTGTTCGTCTCGAAGGCCAACACCCCGTATACGCAGATGTTCCTGACGCACATCGACGCGGACGGGAACGCCTCCCCGGCGGTGCTGGTCCCCGACTCGACCATGGCCAACCGTGCGGTGAACCTGCCCGAATTCGTCAACATCGCGTCCGACGCCCTGGTGAGCATCACGACCCCGGCGGTGGAATACCGCCGACACCTGGACCTGGGCAAGGAACACATGGAGAAGGGCCGCACCCGGGAAGCCCTCGCGGAACTCCAGAAATCGGCCGAGCTGAAGCCCGACTACCCCGACACGCAGCTGATGCTCGGGAACCTCCTGGCCGCATACGGAAATCCCACCCAGGCCGTCGGTTATTACAGGAAAGCGATCGAGATCGACCCCAGGCTCTTCGACGCCCACAACAACCTCGGCGTCTGTCTGGCCAGGCTGGAGAAGTTCGAGGAAGCCGTCGAGCAGTTCACCAGGGCCCTCGAGATCTATCCCAAGTCCGCTCAGACGTACGACATGCTGGGCACGGCCCTCAGCCGACAGGGAAAACTGGACGACGCCGTCCGTGCCTTCAGGAAGGCCCTGGAACTCGACCCGAAGTACGTCGAGGCCCACACCAACCTCGGCGACGCCCTGAGTCGTGCCGGACGACCGGCCGAGGCCGTCGAGCACTTCAGAAAGGCCGTCGAGATCCGTCCGGAGTCCCTTCCCGCCCACTACGGATGGGGAAGTGCACTGGTGCGTCTGGGGAAAGCCGACGAGGCGGTGGGACATTTCAGAAAAGTGATCGAGATGAATCCCCGGTACGTCTACGCGCACAATCGCCTGGCACGGATCCTGGCGACGCATCCGGACGACAAACTGCGTGACGGGGCCGAGGCCGTTCGTCTTGCGGAAATCGCCTGCCGGAGCACCGGCGACCGTGACCCGTACTTCCTCGACACCCTCGCCGCCGCCTATGCCGAGACGGGCCGATTCACCCAGGCCGTCCGGACCGCCCAGAAGGCCAGGAACATCGCGACGGCCTCGAAGGACGTTCGTCTTGCCGCCCAGATCCGTGCCCACCTGACACTCTTCATGAGACAACAACCCCTCCGCAGCGGCAACTGACCGAAAAAAGTACCTGGTACTTTTTCCTGCGGCGATTTTCCCCGTTCTTGGCCAAAAAACGCCGGTTGGAAAAAAGTACCTGGTACTTTTTTCACAACGCCAGGTGTCTGGCGTGGAAGCGGAGGGCTTCCTGGATGTGTGTGTCCCAGTAGGCCCAGTTGTGCTCGCCGGGGAACTCCCGGTACTGGTGGGGGATCCTGAGCCGGCGGAGGTGTCGGTGGAACTTGCGGTTGCCCTCGATGAGCGCGTCGTTCTTTCCGCAGTCGAATCGGATGGCCGGCGCCCGGCGGGGTGAGAGCTTCTCGGCGATGGCATAGAGGTCGTCTTTTCCGCCCGGGACGACGTCGCCCGTGATGCGTCGACGCTCCTCGTTCTCCAGGAGTCGCGGGTCGTGGGCGAAGCCGAAGGCACTCGAGTGACTGACGACACTCGCGAACGTCTCGGGGTACTTGAGGGCCAGCTTCATCGCGCCGTAGCCCCCCATCGACAGTCCCCCGATGGCCCGGCCCCGTCGGTCCTTCCGAACGTTCAGGAACCGCTCCACGAACCCCATCACATCCACCATGATGTGCTTCTCGTAGGCCGGCCCCCCGACGGCGTCACAGTAGAAGCTCCGTCCGCCGTCGGGCATCACCACCACGAGCGGCAGCTCCCTCACGTACCGGTCGATGCTCGTCCAGCGGAGCCACGCCGTGTGGTTGTCGGACAGCCCGTGCAGCTGATACAGCACACACGGACGCTTCCGGCCCTTCACACGTCCCGGCAGGATCACCACCATCGAGCATTCCTTCTGAAGCGACTCCCCCCAGAAATTCACCGTGCAGACGGCCATGACGTCTCCTCCCGTTTTCGCAGATGGGACATGCGGACCTTCCGTGTCCGGTGTCGATTATACCGTCTGCGGACGCGACCCTGCCACAGGAAAGCCGTGGGGTGAGGCGTTCAGACGAGAAGGGAGTTTCTCATTTCGAGGATGTCGAAGAGGGCACTGACGACGTCGCCGTCGAACTGCGTGCCGGTGTGGGCGGTCAACTCGTCCCGGATCTGCTCCTCGGAGAGTGCCGCACGGTAGGAACGACTGGAACTCATGGCGTCGTAGGCGTCGGCCACGATGATGATCTTCTGACCGAGGGAGAGCTGTCCGTCGACGAGTCCGTCGGGATAGCCCTTGCCGTCGAGTCGCTCGTGGTGTCCGCGGACGATGGGCCTGGCCGTCTGGAGGAACATGATGGGTGCCAGCACACGGTCGGCCACCACGGGGTGCTCACGGACGATCAGCCACTCCTCCTCGTCGAGTCGCCCGGGCTTGTTGAGGATGGTCTCGTGGATGCCGATCTTTCCGATGTCGTGCAGCCGTGCGCCGATCATGAGGTCCTGAAGGTCGTAGGCCTCCATCCGCAGGGCGTGTCCCAGGTCCTCACACAGTCCGGTGACACGCTCGGTGTGCCCCTGGGTGTAGGGGTCCTTCGCTTCGAGGAGCAGTGCCATGGATCCAAAGGCGTTCATGTAGGTGTTTTCGAGGTCATCGAGGAGGCGGGCGTTCTCGATGCTGACGGCGGCCTGGCTGGCCAGGATGCACAGCAGCTGCAGGTCGTTTTCGGTGAAGTTGTCCCCCGTGCCTTTGCGGTGGACGTTCAGCACGCCGATGATGCGACTGCGGGAACCCTTGACGGGGACGGAGAGCACACTCTCGTCACACTCGAGGGGGACGCTCATGAAGGACTTGTCCTGGTAGTTGCGTGCCAGACGTGAGAATTCCGGGTGCTCGTCGATGTTGCCCACGAGGACCGGTCTGCCCTCGGCCACCACGCGTCCGGCGATCCCCTCACCCACGCTCACGCACACGGTGTCGACCAGGGCTTCATCAATCCCGACGGAGGTGACGATGCGCAGGTGCCGGCCGGTGTCGTCCTTGAGCAGGATGGACCCCCGTGTGGCGCCGGTCTGGATGAGGGCCATCCGGAGGATCATGTTCAGCAGCTCGTCCCGTCCCAAGGCGGAGCTGATGGCCTCACTCACCTGGTAGAGACCGGCCAGCTCCCGTCCGGGTCGACTGCAGTCGGCGTTGTGCGTCTCCGCAGACACGTCGTTATCCCTCTCCTGTCGTCCGGCTTGCCTCGTCCGCGTGGAAGACGTCCGCTTCACGGTGACTCGTAGGCCGCCACACGGTTTCGACCGGCGGTCTTGGCCTGGTAGAGGGCCTGGTCCGCCCGCTCGATGAGTTCCGACTTGCTCGAGCCGTCCTGTGGATAGGAGGCCACGCCGATGCTGATGGTGAACTTGCCGTGAGGCATGACCTCGGCCCGTTCGAAATCGGCCCCTTCGATCTCTTGCCGCAGACGCTCGGCCAGGTCGATCGCCCCCTGCTTCGGGGTCTCAGGCGCGATCACCGCGAACTCCTCACCCCCGTACCGGGCCACACTGTCCACGTCACGACTCTTCTCGGACAGAATCCACGCCACCTTCTGAAGGGCGGCATCCCCCATCGGATGACCGTTGTGGTCGTTGTAGGCCTTGAAGTAGTCCACGTCCACCATCAGCAGTGACACCTCGCCGCCGTAGCGTCGGGTACGGGCAATCTCGGTGGCCAGAAGCTGGTGGAAGAACTTGTGGTTGTAGAGCTGGGTGAGTCCGTCGGTCCGACTCAGCTCCTTGTAGAAGTCCACCTCCTTGGCCTTCTGCTGGAGACGCTTCTTCTCGATCATGCGGGTGAGGATGATGCGGATCTCGTCGATGTTGATGGGTTTGTTGAGATAGTCGGCGGCCCCGAGCTTCATGCACTCGACCGCCGTGTTGAGTGAGGCGTACCCGGTCATCACGACGACCTCGGTCTCGGGGTCGAGCTGCTTGACGGTCTCGAGCACCTGGATGCCGCTCATCCCGGGCATCATCAGGTCGGTGATGACGAAGTCGTAGCGCGTGTCCCTCAGCTTGATGACGGCTTCCTCACCGCTGGTGACGGTGTCGACGCGATACCCTTCGTCCCCCAGGACGTCCGTCAGGAGCTGACGGATCATGGGCTCATCGTCGACCACCAGCAATCGCGCCGGAATGGCCGGACTGCCGGCACCGTCGGTGTGCGAATCGCCGGTCTGGTTGATCTTGTCGGTCACGTCCAAACTCATTTCCCTCTCCGGTCAGCCCTGTCCGGCCTGCCCGGCCGCCATCGAATACGCCGCCTCCCCGGACCCCGGCACTTCCTGGACGACTCCTTCACGACGCACCGGAAGCGAAACCGTGAACGTCGTCCCCCGGTTCACCACACTCTCCACCGTGATGTCACCCCTGTGGTTCTTGATGATCCCGTGACTGAGCGACAGACCCAGTCCCGTCCCCTCACCGACCTTCCGGGTGGTGAAGAACGGGTCGAAGATCTTCCCGATCGCCTCCGGCAGGATGCCACACCCCGTGTCGGTGAACAGGACGTTGATGACGACGTCGTCACCCTCACCGTCCACGCGACTGACGACGGTCAGTGTGCCCCCGTCCTTCATCGCCTTCTGGGCGTTGATGATGATGTTGGTGAACACCTGCTGCAGCTGTGACGGGTTCCCACTGATGGTCGGCGTTCCTTCGGCCAGTTCGTGCTTCAGTCGGACGTTGTGCATCTGGAGCTGGTGTGCGGTGAAGGTGAAGGTCTCCAGCAGCACCTGGTTGACGTCCGTGGCCTGCATCTCGATCGTGCTCTTCCTGGAGAAATTGAGCAGGTTCTGGATGATGACCTTGCATCGCTGTGACTCGTGCTCGACGTAGCCCAGGTACTTGACGTAGCTTTGGAGGTCCTTGGCGGTCAGCTGTGCGGGGTCCTTGCCCTTGATCTTCTCGAGGGCGTACTGGGCGTAGCCGAGGATGCCGACGATGGGGTTGTTGAGTTCGTGGGCGACGCCGGCGGCCAGCTGTCCGACCGCCGCCAGCTTGCTCGTCTGGACCATCTTGGCCTGGGCTTCCTTGAGGTCCGCCAGACTCTTTTCGAGGTTGTGGAAGAGTCGGGCGTTCTCCAGGGCAATGGCCACCTGGTCGGCGAAGATCGCCAGGAGTTCCGCGTCACGCTGGTCGAAGCTGTCCGGGTAGCTCACGTTCCCCAGAACGAACAGTCCCGCCACCTTTCCCTTGTGCTTGAGGGGTGCACAGATGGCCGACGCGACCGTCCGGTCCGGACCCACGAGCTGTCTGAGCGTATCATCGTTCGCGGCCTCACCGGCCACCACGATCTCACCACCCCGGTACGCCCGTGACAGCAGTCCGTCTTCGTCGGAGATGCGAAGTCTCTCGGGAACGTCGTCCGCGAGGTCCCGTGAGATCAGCACGTGGAACTCGTCACCCTCTTCGCACACCACCATCACCGCGCCTATCTCCGCCGCCATCAGCTTGAACGCACTGTCCATGATGACGTTGGTGGTCTTGTCCATGTCCAGCATCGAGTTGATGGCGGCACTGACGTCGTGCAGGACGCTCAGCTCCATCACCCGCTGGTTGAGGGTGTCGATGTTGACCTTCTTCTCCCACAGCTCGCGCATCAGCTTGCCGTTGTCGATTTCACCACGGATGATGTAGGCACAGAGCAGTCCCAGGAGCACCAACAGTCCCGTCCTCAGGACCGGAAGTGTGCCGAACAGCGGGGGGATCGATTCGATGTCACCCGGAACGAGCGTCACGTAGAACCCGGCCCCGAGCGAGATCATCAGCAGCGCGCTCATGATCCACGTGCTTCGACGACGCTTTTCGAGGTCTTCGAACCGGTAGATGAACCGGCTTCTCTTCGGTTTCCTGAAGGACACGCTCCCTCTCCGAACCCGGACGTCATTTGAGCCCCGCGGTGAGCGCCAGAGACACCGGCGCCTCACAGTTCATCGGGATATCCCGGTCGATTTCTTCACCAAAACCGGGTTTCCCCCCGAAGATTTCTTATACATAAGGTCTTTTGTCTAAAGGAGTTACATCACTCGGCCGGCCCCCGGAGGACCGCACGGAAAATTCCTCTTGCGGCGCGTGCCGGCGGTTCTCCGACCTCAGGGCGTTCTCCGCTACCTAATCCCATAACTCCTTATAGAGCAATAATTTACGTCATTACCGGCGCCGGAGTGCCTCCGCCGCGCCTCAGGACCCGGCGGGGCTATTTCTGGTGTTTTCCGCCGGGCCCGTCTGACGCCGCATCCAACCACCCCGCGCGGCCCTCTGAGGCGTGCCCGGAGGGTGCCCGCCGTGACTCGTTTCTTGATTTCCACCCCCCGGACGTGTTAGCTTAGCGGGTCGCCCTGGAGGCGGAGACCGACAACCCGGCATGCACGC
>DATKVD010000526.1:0-5274 GCA_035530235.1 Planctomycetota bacterium
TGCTCACGAGAATACGGATGCCCCGGTGACGTCCCACGAACGCCGGCAGTGACATCTGGGCGTGCCAGAACGCCCAGATCACCGGCCCGTGCTCCCGGTGCACCTGCACGTCCTTGTGCTCGTCGAGCCGACGCCAGCGCACCGTCGTCATGAGCAGCTTGAGGAGCACGGCCGCCGTGCACCCCACCAGCTCCATCAGAAAAGGGCTTCTCAGCTTCATGCACGCACCCCGGGTTCCGGCCATTCCCCGGTGAACACCTCGCGTGCCGGACCCGTCATGATGACCGCATCGTCCCCCTCGGACCACGTCACGTCGAGGTCCCCTCCCCGGAGATGCACGGTGATGCCGCGTTCGGTGAGTCCGTTGAGGACCGAGGCCACACACACCGCACACGCCCCCGTCCCGCAGGCAAGGGTCTCACCGGAGCCGCGCTCCCACACGCGCATCTTCACGTGACGGACATCGACCACCTCCGCAAACTCGACGTTGACCCCCTCGGGAAACACGCGGTGGTGCGCGGCCGCGCCGCCGTACCTCGCCACGTCGAACGTGTCGACGTCGTCGACGAACGTCACGCAGTGCGGGTTGCCCATGCTGAGAGCGGTCACCTTGAACGTCCGGTCGAGCACCGTGAGGTCTTCGCCCACGACGCGTCCCGCCGGTCCGGTCATCGGGACGTGGGTGCGTTCGAGTTCGGGCGTGCCCATGTCGACGCGCACGCGCTCGACCTCGCCGTGCGACACGAAGAGCTGGAGCCGCCTGGTGCCGCAGTCCGTTTCGATGGTGATCTCGTCTTTGCGCGCGATGTCGTGCTCGTAGACGTATTTCGCGACACACCGGATGCCGTTGCCGCACATCTTCCCGCGAGTTCCGTCGGCGTTGTACATCTCCATCCGGGCGTCGGCCACGTCACTGGGCATGATGAGGATGAGACCGTCGGCCCCCACCCCGAAATGCCGGTCGCTGATGCGGACGGCGAGGGCCGACGCGTCCGTCACCCTCTCCGTCCGACCGTCCACGTAGACGTAATCGTTGCCCAGGGCTTCCATCTTCGTGAACCGCATCCGACACCTCCGGAAGCTGTTGTAGCCGACTTGGCCTAAGTTGTCAAGTGCGAAGGGGTTGGGCGAAGGGGCTTGCGTGCCGACGGACGTGCGGTAGAATGGTCGCGGGAGGACGTAAGATGGCGAGTTTCGACGAGCGGATGATGGTGCGGGCACTCGAGCTGGCCGAGCGCGGTCTCGGACGCGTCGAGCCCAACCCGGCCGTGGGTGCGGTGATCACCCGGGGCGAGACGATCGTCGGGGAAGGACACCACCCGTTCTTCGGCGGACCCCACGCGGAGGTCAACGCCTTGCGGGCGGCGGGCGACCGTGCCCGCGGGGCCACCCTGTACGTCACGCTCGAGCCGTGCTGTCACCAGGGCAAGACCCCTCCCTGCACCGATGCCGTGATTTCGGCGGGCATCGAGCGCGTGGTGGTGGCGATGCAGGACCCGTTTCCGGAGGTGGCCGGGGGCGGACTGGCGCGGCTGCGTGAGGCCGGGCTCAAGGTGGAAGTGGGTCTGTGTGAGCGACGTGCGATGCGACTCAACGCGGGCTACGTGAAGCTCCACCTGCGGGGACTGCCGTTCTTCATCGCCAAGTGGGCGATGACGCTGGACGGGAAGATCGCGACGGCGGCGGGGGACTCGAAATGGATCTCGTCGGCACAGTCACGGGAACTGGTGCACCAGGTGCGTGACCGTGTGGACGCGGTGATGATCGGCGTGCGGACCGCCGTCCGCGACGATCCCCTCCTCACCTGTCGACTGCCCGGTGGACGCAGTCCGCGACGCATCGTCCTCGACGGCCGGGCCCGACTTCCCCTGGACTCCAGACTGGTCACCACCGCCGCCGAGGCCCCCCTCTGGGTGGTCTGCGGCGACTCCGCCCCGTCCGACAGGACCGACGCCCTCGAACGGGCCGGCTGTCGGGTCGTGCGGATGCCCGAGAACGAACACCGCGTGGATGTCCTTTCCCTCGCACGGACACTCGGCGCCGAGCGGCTCACCCACGTGCTGGTGGAGGGAGGCGGCGAGGTGCTGGGGTCACTCTTCGACGCACGTCTCGTCGACCGTGTGATGGTGTTCGTCGCGGCGAAACTCCTCGGGGGCAAAGAGGCCCCCACCGCCGTCGGCGGTGCCGGGGTGAAGTTCGTCGAGAAGGCGTGGACCGTCACCGACGTGAGCGTGACCCACGTCGGCGGTGATGTGCTCATCGAGGGGGACGTCTCGTACGAAGGGGAGACTTAGACTTCGTTCCCGGGTTCGTCCGTCGGGTCGTCGGGCGGCGGAGGTGGGGGACGGCGTCTGCCGGGCGACGGCCTGTCGTCCCGGTGACGCGGACCGTCACCCTCCCGGTCCCGCCGGCGTGGACCGTCGCCCCGGGGACCGTGCGGTCCCGGACCTTCACCGTCCGGCGGACCTTCCTGGCCCATCTTCTCCACGAGCTTCTGGATGGCTTCACGTCTCTCTTCGGGGGTCATCTGTTTGAGACGGTCCAGCTCTTCGGGACTGAGACGGTGCAGCGCCCTCCCGATCATCCGAAGCCGCATCATGAGCTGTCGGGCCTCGGGGGAGTTTGGCGGGAGCTGTCTCAACTGCTCGTAATCGTCCTTGAGGAGTTCCCGGAGGACGGCGAGTTGTTCCATGCGTCGTCGTCGGACCTCGGGGGGCATCTGTCGGAGCCGCTGCATGCGTCTGTGGATCTCCTCGCGTGTCTGGGGCTGGAGGTTCTCGATGATGCCCTTCGTCCTCACGAGCACCTGTCGCTTCTCCTCCTTCATCCTGAGGAAGCGGTGGTAGTTCTCCCGGATGCGCTCGCGCTCCTCGGGCGACATGTTCATCCAGCGCTCGTGACGTTCCCGGAGCTCCTGACGCTGCTCGGGGGTCATCTTCCGCCAGAGTTCGAGGTTCCGTCTGTAGCGCTCGTCACCGCGATGCGTGAGGACGTTGTTGTCCGTCGACTCGTCGGCCCTCACCTGGACGACCGCACCGCCCAGCAGTGCACACGCCGCGAGGGTCACACTCAGGACCCGTCTCATGATCCACCCCCGGAGGAGTTCCCGTTGGACTCGTCGGTGGACAGCAGGATCACCTGGTCGCCCATCTTCTCGATCATGTCGAGGTCCCGCAGGACGTCCAGGTTCTCGAAGAGATCGATGTTCCTGACGATCTGCTGGGTCTGGGGGTCGAGCTCGCCGTCGACCCAGAGGAGTCGGCCGATGACGAAGGCGAGCAGCACGGCGGCGGCGGTGGCGAGCGGGTAGACCCATCGACGCAGGAAGGCCCTGGGCCGTCGGTGCGTGCGGATGGACGCGACACGTGCCAGCACGCGTTCGGTCATGCCCTCGGGCGTCTTGACGTCGCCCAGCACGCCCAGACCGTTCCACACCCTCTCGAGTGCGTCGCGCTCCCGTCGACACGCCTCGCACGACGCGAGATGGGCCTCCAGCCGGGCCGCCTCGGCCGCACTCAGCTCGCCGTCGAGACCGGCACTCAACAGCTCCCGGATGTCCTCACAGCCGTTCATGACAGACTCCCGTCTTCTCCCCTATCCTATTGAACCACCGTCACGGGGGGAAGTTTCGCCCGTGAGACGGAAGACCGCAAAAATTCCTTCGTGCCGGGTCGCGTCATAAGTGTTTGCTCAGAAGTGACTTAAGCGTCTGACGGGCCCGGGCCAGCAGGGATTTCACCGCCGGGACCGTCGTTTCCATCACCTGGGCGATCTCCTGGTAAGACAACTCGTTGAAGCGTCGCAGCAGCACCGCGGTTCTCTGGCTTGCCGGAAGGGCCTCCATGGCCTCGCGCACCTTTGCCTCCAGCTCCTCGCGTTCCAGTCTGGCGGACGGGGCCTCCGTCCGGTCGGCGGCGATTTCGCCCGTCGCGCCCTCCTCCCGGCCCGCCCCGTCCAGGGAAACGCTCTGACGTGTACGTCTCGCCCGCAGACGGTTCAGACACACGTTCACCGTGATGCGGTAGACCCACGTCGTGAACTTCGCCGTCGGCTCGTAACCGGACGCCGCCCCGTGCACCCGGATGAACACCTCCTGGACCACGTCCTCGCCTTCGGTCGCGTCGCCGAGGTATCGACAGGCGAGGTTGAAGACGATGCCCTGGTTCCGACGGACGAGTTCTCCGAAGGCGGTCTGTCTGCCGGCACGGAACTCGAGCATCAGTTGGGTGTCAAGGTCCGGCATGGTCGTCTTTCTCGATGGGGTCGAGACGGAGCTGTCCGCAGGCGGCGTGAACGGCGGTGCCGCGCGTCCGACGGGACGTCACGTGCACGCCGGCCCGTCTCAGCACTGCACGGAACGTCTTCACGGCCTGCACCGACGGTGTGGAGAAGACGGCACCGGCCACTTCGTTATACGGGATGAGGTTGACGCTCGCATGACAGGGCTTCACCCGTTTCGCGAGCTTCTCCGCGAGTTCGGGTGAATCGTTGACGCCGGCAAGCAGGACGTACTCGAACGTCACCTCCCGACCCGTCGTCTCGTAGAAGTTCTCCGCCTCGTCGATCAACCGGTCCACACCCAGCAGCTTCGCGTAGGGGACGAGTCGTCTGCGGATCTCGTCGGTGGGCGCGTGAAGTGAGATGGCCAGGTTCACCTGGAGCGGGAACTCGGCGAGCTTCGCGATGGTGCCGGGGATGCCCACGGTGGATACGGTCATCCGGCGTGCGCCGATGTGCAGTCCCCAGGGGGCGTTGAGGATGCGGATGGCCTGGGTCAGTCGGTCGAAGTTCAGCAGCCCCTCCCCGATTCCCATGAACACGAGGTGGGTGAGGGGCACGTTGGGGGGCAGTGCATGGGTGAGGTGAAGGGCCTGCTCGACGATTTCGTGGACCTCGAGGTTGCGCTCGCACCCGCCGGCCCCGCTCGCACAGAAGAGACACCCCACGGGACAGCCGACCTGTGTGCTGATGCACCCGGTGCGACGCTTCCGCTCCGGGATCATCACCGATTCGATCCGGTGACCGTCGCTCAGGGTGATCACGAGCTTGACGGTGCCGTGGTCGTCCTGGTCGGTCCGCGTGACGACGGTGGTGAACGGGGTGAGGGTCTCGGAGAGCTTCCGGCGGAACCCGGCCGGCAGGTTGGTCATCTCGTCGAACCACCCGGCACGCTTGACGTAGAACCAGTCGAGGACCTGCTCGGCACGGTAAGCCGGCTCCGCGAGTGCGACGACGAGCTCGACGAGGTCGTGGTTGTCGAGTCGGGCGAGGGGC
>DATKVD010000527.1:0-4458 GCA_035530235.1 Planctomycetota bacterium
GAGGTTCACGACGAGGAAGTCCTCGCCGGCCACGCGAAAGATCGCGGCCAGCATCACGGGATAGCCCGGCAGCACGAGCGTGTGCGGGATGCCGTCGGCCTGATATCCTTCGCCGCGCACGAGCGACCGTGCCAGGCTCAGGTAGAGCGCACTGTCCGGCGTGGGAATCCAGTGCGGGATGACGTTGAGCCCCAGCGTGAGCGCCACCACCAGCATCGCCGCCAGGCACACCCACCGCCGACGGAACACCCCCGCCGCAGCGTCGAGGAGTTCGATCTCCGGCGCCTGCACCTCCGCCGCTATCGTCCCCGTTTTCTCAGCCGGTCCGATCATTGGCTCTCACCCGCCAAACCCCGCCGCCTTCTCTGCTGCACGCCGCAGGTCTATCAGCCCCGGCGTTCGAAGTCAAGCGCCCGCTCGAACGCCTGCCCCGTCCGCAAATCCGAAATCCGAAGCACCGAAACAGAGACTGGAACCGCAGAGGACGCAGAGCACGCAGAGAAAGACAGGCGCTTGGGTTAGAGAAGCAAAAGCCCGCAACCGCAGATGGACCTCTCGTCCCTATGCATCGGGACTCGGGGCAAGCGCAGATGAACGCAGAGAGCGAAGCGTGATGTAGTTTAGGGCCTTGTGCCCGTGGCAGCGCCGGTCCTTGCCTGCCCCGAGCGGTGCGAGAGGTGGCCCGCGTTTTTCGGACCCACATCCTCACCGACTTCAGACCCGCCGCCAATCGGGGGAAGTACCGCGCCAACGCCCTTCCATCTGCCAGTGTCTTTCCATGGAGCTTCCCCGAAATCTAGCCTTGCAAATGGTAGGGCCACTCGTTAATGTCGAAGTCCGTCAGTAGGGCCAATCGTCCCACCTCGCGGAGGACCCGATTTCATGGCTGACACACGAATTCAGCGAGCGGTCGAAGACTGGGTGCGTCGAAACTGGATGCCTCAGCAATACGGAGTGGACTTCTTCCGTGAGAGGGTAACGCTGACCTCGGGCGGCGTATTCGACTTCGACGCCGTCAGTGCCGACCGCTCGATCGTGGCCAACATCTCGACCAGCAGCGCCACCACGGCTAGCGGTAAGCTGGGCGTGGGGAAACTCACCAAAATACGCTCGGACATCTATTTCTTGCTGCTCGCCGAGGCAAAGAGGCGCATTATGGTTCTGACGGATCGGACCATGTACGAGCGGTGTATGAAGGAGGCCGAAGCGGGGAGAGTGCCCGATTCAATCGAGTTCGCTCACGCTGAAATCCCGGAGGAACTGGCCGCAAAGCTTCACGAGGCCAAGTCCAGAGCCTCGAAAGAGGTCTCTCCCCCTCAGCCGACCTCGAACGGAGTATAGGCGACGGTCCTGCTTTTTCTTGGGACCCAACGAGCGGAGCCACCTCAATGGGACGAGGGATTATTCTCTTCGGAGCCGGCGCAAGTTGTGGCTCGGACACTTGTGACACGCCGCCTCTCATGGGCGGGCTATTCGATGAGTTGTGCCGGTACGATCCGGCAAATTGGGGCGCTGTGCCTGATGCGCAGGCACTCGACTTTCGGAACGATTTCGAAGCGGCAATGTGGCGATTGCTGCAGGCTGATGCCCCGGGCGCGGATGTACTACAGCGGGCCATGGCGAGTTATTTCTTCCAGTTCCGACCGAGGCCGAGAAGTCTGTATGCGAACCTTGCAGGCCGCATCAGAAACGGCGGATGGGACGGTGCCCTGGTGACATTGAATTACGAGAGGCTGTTGGAACTCGCGGTCCGCAGTGCAGGCACTAACCTCGTTGTGAATCCTCCCCAGATAGCAAGCGGGGAGGTCGAACTCTGCCTGCCGCATGGGTGCTGCCACCTGTTTGGGCAGATGCAGGTCGTGGGCAACATAAGCATCGGCGGCGGAATTGCCTTCGATAGTCCGGGAATCCGCGCGGTTGATGACCCTGGGGGGTACGGACAAAGAATTCAATCCGACCGTCTGCCGCCTGTGATGTCGTATATCGAGCCGGATAAACGAAACAGGACAGGAGTGTCGTTCATCAAGGGGCAGAGAAAGCGCTTCGAGGCCTTGACAAGCTCCGCGTCCCTGATTGCGATTATAGGCGTGAGCGTCAGGCCACGCGATGCGCACATTTGGGACCCCCTTGCCCAAACTCCGGCAAAGATGATCTACTGCGGAGGACGGTGTGGGGCAAAGGAATACACGAATTGGTCCAAGGAGTGTCGTGCGGATCGTGGAGACATAGTGCTTCAGGGATGCTTTCAGGACGAGTTTGAGACGATTTGCCGCGAGGTGGGACTGTGATCATGAGGGAGTTAGTGCGTGACCCGCCTCGCGTCCCGAGGGACCCGGGGTCCCCAGGGAAGCGCATGCGAGAGGTGCATCTGCGGTTGCAGTGCCTTTGCTTCTTCACCCCCCGGGTACCGCTTTTCTCTGCGTTCATCTGCGTGCATCTGCGGTTCCGGTGCCTCTGCTTCTTCACCCCAGGCACCGCTTTTCTCTGCGTCCTCTGCGCCCTCTGCGGTTCCATGCGGGTTTCTGAAAGCGGGGCGTTGACAGCCCCCGCGGCGGTCCGGTAGAATCCCGCCAACGGCTCTCGGAGGACATCCGGTGACGCTCAAAGACCTCGCACTCCCGAGCAACTTCACCAACCTCGACTGGGGCATCGTCGTCGTCTACCTCGTCGGCACGGTGCTCGTCGGGCTCTACGTCCGTCGGTATATCGCGAACATGGCCGACTTCATCGTGGCCGGACGGATGCTGAAGACCAAGCTGGCGCTGGCGACGATGATCGGGACGGAACTGGGCCTGGTGACGATCATGTATTCGGCGCAGAAGGGGTTCACCGGGGGGTTCGCGGCGTTCCACATCGCGCTGGTCGCCGCGATCGTCACGCTCGTCGTCGGGCTCACCGGGTTCATCGTGGTGCCGCTTCGTCGGATGGGGGTGATGACGATCCCGGAGTATTACGACCGTCGGTTCGGCCGCGGGGTGCGCGTCACCGGCGGGGCCATCCTCGTCTTCGCGGGCGTCCTCAACATGGGCATGTTCCTCAAGGCCGGGGCACTCTTCGTCACCGGTCTCGTCGGCCACACCGACCCCACCACCCTCAACATCATCATGAGCGTGCTGCTCGCGCTCGTCATCCTCTATACCATCCTCGGCGGGATGATCTCCGTCGTCATCACCGACTACGTCCAGTTCGTGGTGCTGTCGTTCGGGCTCCTGGCGGCGTGCGCCTTCACCGTGAACCACCTCGGGTGGGGAAACATCGTCGAGACGACGCTCAAGATACGCGGCGAAGCCGGGGTGAACCCCTTCCACTCGGAGGGCTTCGGGACGTCCTACGTCGTCTGGATGGTGCTCCTGGGGCTGGTGTCGTGCGCGGTGTGGCAGACGGCGGTGATGCGTGCCCTCGCCGTCAGGGACGTCCGGACCGTCAAGAAGCTCTACGTCTGGTCGTCGGTGGGGTTTCTCATCCGCTTTCTCATCCCCTATTTCCTGGGCATCGGTGCGATGGTGTTCCTGTGGCACCACGCGGACGCGAAGGCGGTGTTCTTTCCGGCGGGCGGCGCCGACCCCGACACGACGCTCATGGCCATGCCCATCTTCCTGAGCCAGATCCTGCCCGTGGGCATCATCGGGCTCATCGCCGCCGGGATGCTGGCGGCGTTCATGAGCACGCACGACAGCTACCTCCTGTGCTGGAGTTCGGTCCTGGTGCAGGACGTGATTGCGCCGCTGTGGCCGGACGAACTGTCGGTGAAGGCGCGGCTTCTCCTGGCGCGCATCATCATCGTCCTCATCGGGCTGTTCCTCCTCTACTGGGGGCTGTGGTATCCGCTGGGACAGGACCTGTGGGACTACATGGCGGTCACCGGGGCGGTGTATTTCATCGGGGCGACGGTGCTGCTGGTGTTCGGGCTCTACTGGAAGGGCGCGTCGAAGGTGGGGGCGTACCTGGCGCTCTCGTCGGGCTTCGGGATGCTCTTTACCCTGGGGCCCATCAAGACCGCCGTCGAGCGGTCGTGCGGCATCGAAATCAGCGGGGCGGTCACCGGACTGGGCATCCTCGGCCTTGCCGTGGTGCTGATGGTGGCGGGGTCGCTCATCTGGCCGGACCGCGAGAGAAAGGACCGGTCCCCATTGCCGGAGGGAGGTGAGACGGCATGAACGCGTGGATGGGATTCTGGACCGGTGTGTTGATCTTCGGCATCGCGATCTTCGCCGTCCTGGCCGTGGTGGTCGGCATCGGGGCGCTCTTCGACATCCGCGACCTCTTCCGCGGCATCCGCGAACAGCACGGGGAGACGATCGACCCCGACGACGCCCCCGACCCCGAGGCGTAGCCCGTGCCTTCACCCCCGACGCGTTCCAGATGGAGAGGCCCCGTCACGCCGCCGACCCACACGAAAAAAGAAACCCCTTCCCGATCGTCTCGGGAAGGGGTCTCCGTGTGCTTCGGTTGCGTCTC
>DATKVD010000528.1:0-5522 GCA_035530235.1 Planctomycetota bacterium
TTCGGGGCGTTCTGGCGGACGGGATATTCCCTCACGAAGGAGCAGACGGGGTTTTCGTGGGAGTGGTTCACGCAGCACGCGGTGAGCTACCTGGAGGGTCTGGGAGGCGAGGGTGCGGGGGTGCTCTTCGGGCTGGGACTCGCCGGGATCGCGGTGCTCTGTGCCCGGCGGCAGACGTGGCGGCACGGGACGCTCCTGGCGCTGATGGTGGCGCCGGTGACGGTGCTCTACATGAGTTACTACTGGTCGGGCGGCGGACGCGCCGCCGGGGCGATGCGCTTCCTGGTGCCCACCTTCTTCGTCTACGCCCTCGCGGGTGTGTGGCTCTTGAGCGTCCTCGCTGAGTCGCGCCGTGGGGCCGCCGTCACGGCGGGTCTCGTGCTGGCGGCGGTGGCCGCCGCCTGGGGCATTCCCCAGTCGCAGCAGGTTCTCGAACGCTCCGAGGGCCCGGCGCGCGCACTCGTCGCCATCACCGCCGTCGTCGAGGCGAACGTCCCCCCGGGCAGTGTCCTCTTCGCCCCGGAGATTGTCCAGCAGCACCTCGATTTCGTGGGCAAGTGGCGACTGGCCGACGTGACGGCGGTGCGCGGGGGCGGCGGTGAACGCTTCCTCGCCCGACGTCTCCAGCGCACCGACGACGACCGTCCCAGTCCCATGCAGCCCGAGAAGCTCGAGGAACGTCTCAGACGCTACGAGGGTCTCGAGGGGATCGATCGCACCCGTGCGTTCGCGCTCGACGTCTGGAAGTGGGCCGGGAAGGACGGGAAGGTCTACTGGCTGACGGACGAGACGCAGCTCAACGAGTTCAAGGGTGCGATCCCGTGGGACTGGCCCGACCGGTTCACGACGGTCGCCGAGATCGAGCTGCCGAGGGAGGAGGCGCCGGGCCGGGCAGGTCGACGGTTTGCGGGGATGGCGGGGCCGCCTCCGGGCGACTTGGCCGCCGGGCTCCCTCCCGGGCCGGGTGCGCAGGACCGTCCGGCGGCCCGGACGTTCGACCGCACGCGCCGACGCGGACCGCTCGCCGGCGGCATGGGACGCATGGGCTCACTCCTTGCCGGCGGAAAGCTCCTCCTCGTCGAGTGGACCGCGCACTGACCTCATCGCCGACGACGCCGCCGAGCTCCGCGAAGAAAGACTGCCGGGCGCCTTCTTCCTTCAGCGCGTCAGTTCCGTGTTGCGGTCGAGTGCGACCGTTCGTTCCCACGCGCCGATCCTGACGGTGTAGGGTGCGGCGTAAATCTTCTCGAAGGTGTAGTCGGGGCCGGTCTTGGTGACGGTGGCGCTGTATTCGAGGAGCTCGGCGGTCATGACGCCTTCGGGGCCGATCTTCGCCTGGAGGGCCTCGTTGCCGTCCTTGTCGACGATGACGACGTCGGCGCCGGCGGGGCCCTTCACGGTGAGTGTCCAGTAGACGGAGTAACTGTGGTGCTCGTCCTTCTTCGTCGAGGTGTTGCCCCACTGGATGCCGAAGGGGGAACCGACGGTCGTGTTCGAGCGGAACTCCACGTCCTTGGCGACGAGCACCCACCATCCCATGCGGATGGGCTGGTAGTCCGTCGCGGGGTTCGGTCCCTTGATGAAGGTGTTGTCCTTGATGACGAGGCCCCCGGCGGGGCCGTAACCGGCGGCGATCCAGAACACGGGGACGTTCGAGGTGATCCTGTTGCCTTCGAAGGTGCCACCGTAGTTGGCGGCCCCGACGTAGAACGCACAGGTCATCGCGTCGGAATCGGGGTCGGCGTGGTTCACGGTGATCTCGTTGTTGGTGATGTAATTTTTCCCGGCGCCGGAGGAGTAGAAGACGGCGCACGACCGCCCCATCGCCCTTCCCTGGTAGGTGTTGTCGGCCTTGTGGGTCGTGAACTGCCTGCCGGTCACGATGAACTTGTTGTCACGGACCTTGTTTCCGTAGCACCCGTCCACTCGGCCCTTCTTCGAGTTGTAATCGGTGATGCGCACGCCCGTGATGGTGGCGGGACCCTTGTAAACCGTACAGCTCCAGTCTCTCGCGTTCATCTTGAACGTGTTGTGGTGGATGTCGTTGTTTCGCGACACGTAGACGGTGATGCCGTTGCCGATGTCGGCCTCGAACCGGTTGTTGCAGATCTCGATCTCCTCCGCCTGGGCGAGACCGATGGCGTAGTGGTTGACGACGCGCTGCCGGTTCACGAAGAGGTTGTCGTGGACCTTGCCGCCCTTGCCGTGGATATAGAGGTTCCCCTGTCCGCCGATGAACTCGCAGTGCGACACCTCCGAGCCGTCCACCTTCGCCAGGCCGACCGGACAGTTCTTGATGTTGTGCCGCTCGATGATGAATTCCGTGTCCGTCTCGAACCTGCAGTTGCGGATGATTCCCCGGTTGTCCCACAGGAACACCTGGTTGGTGTTGACGCCCTGGGATATCATTTTCACGTTTTCGAGTTCGACGGTGCCGCCTGCGCCCTTCGAGATGATGCCCCAGGTGTGGATGCCGCGAAAGCCGTTCCGGATGATCCCGTTCCTGATGACGACCTTCGTGTTCCCTTTGGCACTCGTGACCGTCGGCAGCAGCCGGTTGTAGCTGCCCTCGACGAGGTAATCGCGGACCACCGGGAGATGTCCGCCCCAGGCGACCTGGCTGTACTGGGTGTAGACCCAGCCGTCGCCGACGATTGCGATGCCGACGTCGAGCGCCGGACGAATGTCGACCTGGTCGATGAAGAGGTCCTCGTCCCCCGCCTTCACACGGACGCGATACCTGCCGGCGGGGACTCCCCGGAAGTGTGCGTAGACGCAGCCGCCGTCGAGCTTGCTGGACGCGCTGATGGGACAGGTCTTGTAGGTCTTCTCCCCGACGTGGTGCTCATACGTGACGGGCTTGCCGGCTTCGTCCTCGACGCTGATCGTCACGGGCGCGGTGTCGCTGAGCATGCCGACCATCGCATAGTATGAACGGTTCGCCACCGGGAGCGTCACATACGCCGAGACGATCTCCTCGCCCTTGGGCAGTCGGCAGATCTTCTTTCCGACGAAAGGCCAGTCGCCGCCGGCGTCACGGATTTCTGCCTTCGGCGCCTTCGTCGTGTCGAACCCCTCGAAGTCCTTCTCGAAGTCGCCGTTCGGCACGTGCGCGTACGGGCCCTTCGCGTAGGTGACGGTGTATCCGTTGAGGTCAAGCGTGACGTCCTTTGCCAGAAAGAGTGCGGTGCGGTCCGAGGTGACGTCGTTCATCAGTTGATAGGTCGCCCCCGGCTGGTCGAGGTTTCCGGAGGCGGTGACGGCGATGGCCCCCGGTGCGAGGGGCCTGTGGGGCGTGGGCTGGTACTCGGCGACGCCGACCGACGACGCCAGGAAGACCGTCAGCATCACTGTCACGCTGCGTTCGAACATGGCTCCCACTCCTTTCAGAACCCGATCAGAACCCGATGGCGACTTCCTTCTTCTCGACGTATTCCAGTCGGCACCGCACCACGCGGTGCGACGTCATGTCGGTAATGAGCAGGACGTCCCCGTGGACCGCCATCCCGTGAGGACGTGCGAGCGGGACCTCGGGGTCGACGACGATGTTCGTCCCTTCGAGTCTGCGGTCGCCGCCGCCGCCCCGGCAGTCCTCGCTGCCGTACGTCCCGACGCGCACCATGAGGTTCCCCGCCCTGTCCACCGCCTTGACGGAGTACATGAGCGTGTCGGGTATCCAGATGCGCTCGTCCGCATCGAGGCAGATCTGCGCCGCCGCCTCGCGCTCGGGCTTGCCGTCCGCGGGAACGAGCCCCGAAGCCCCCGCATGGCTCCAAGTCTGACCTTTCCCGCCTTTGCCGTCAAGGGCGCCGCCTTCAGGGGGGAACTTCACCAGCCGACCCATGAGACTGCAGCGCTTGATGATCTGCTCATCGTCGTTCAGCCTGGCCTCTTCGGCGGAGACATAGGCGGGCGGCCAGTGCTTCGTGGCTTCGTTGGGCACGCCCTTGAACGTCGTGACCCCCTCGAGGAAATAGATGTTCCCCTCCCGGTCGACCGCGACGTCGTTCACCGCAAGCCCGGTCACCAGCCCCTCTTTTTTCAGGACGCCTTCGGGTGAATAGACGTTGATGCCGGGCGGCTTTCCCCCGGGAACAACCACCGCAACGTAGATGTCGCCGTTTCTCGCGACGTGAATCCCCCGGACCTGGACCGTCCTGCCCAGGCTGTCGGTATCGAGGCTTTCCCTGTCGCCGAACCTCAGAGGCTTTCCGTCGGGCGAGAACTTCCAGATCCGCCCGTAGCCGTTGTATCCCTTCTGCGTCGCCACGTACCAGTTGTCGTCGGCGTCCACGCACATGTATCCGAATCCCAGGCTGTGTCCGGACGGGAGTCTCTCGCGCTTGAGCGTCCCGCCGTCGACGTCGCTGATGGTGCGCTCGTCCCTCTCCTCGCTCAGATACAGCCGTCCCGCGGAGTCCACCTGGAGGAACCGCGGGAAAGAGAGTGCGCGGGGGTTCCGTCCCGCCGCGAGAAGTGCCTCGGGAACGGGGGCTTCCTTGAACGCGTCCGCCGCACGGGGCTTCTTCTCGACGAACCGGCCGTCGGGGGCGTAGGTCTTGACCACGTCGCCGTCCAGCACGAGGATATGGCCGTCGGCGGCGACGGCGATCCCGAACGGCTGCTTCTCCTCGAACTTGAAATTGAAATGGTTACCGTCGTCCCCCTGGGTGTTCAGCTCCCCGATGAAGTTGCGCGGCGGGTCCAGCTTGACCGTTCCGGAGTGGGTGAAGTTGATGGGTTCGAAGTCCCTGGCGCGGTAGTGTGCAACGACGTTGTGGATGCCGTCGGCGAGGTAGAAATCCCCGTCGAGCCCGGCGGCGAGCTTCCATCCGCCGGCCCGGCCCGACTGCCAGAGCGCCTTCTGCCGAGGGGCGACGTCCTTCGACTCGGGATAGCTCGTGGGATGCCACGGCACCATCCAGTTCACCGCACCCGGAAACCCCTCCGGCGACAGCCGCCAGAGCGACGTGCGCACCCGCCCCGCATACGCGGGCACCGCCACCATGCAGCCGTCCGTTGTCACCACCGCGGCCGAGTAGCTCGTGTGGAAGAAAAACGTCAGGTCATTGCACACGGAGTACGGCACGCGGAGGCCGTTCCAGTCGTCGATGCCCTGGTGGGGGAAGCCGGTCTCGCCGCGTTCGCACTGGACGGGATTCGGCTCGAGCAGGAATTCCTTCGCCTTCGGCTGGTTGAGATTGTAGGGCCAGAAGCCGCGCACGAACTTGCCCTGGCTGCTCAGGACGCGGATAACGCTCCTGCAATACGTGCCATGGCTCTGGATGATGAAGTACTCGTCGTTCAGCCCCGGGACGATGAGTCCGCCCCCGGCGAAGCCGTCCTTCTCGTGCAGGATGAACCGGTCGAACTTCGCGTGCATTCCGGTCGCGACCGAGGCCCTGCACCCGGCGGCCGAGACCTTCTTCCCGGCGTCGTCGGTCCCGTCCCAGGGGATCTCCTGCGACAACTTTCCCGGTGCAAGCGGCGTCGCCGCCCGATCGAGTCCCACCATCCCGGCG
>DATKVD010000529.1:0-3928 GCA_035530235.1 Planctomycetota bacterium
TCCGCAGCCTTCGTGGAAAGGAGCTTCCCGTCGGCGACGGCCACGTTCTCCGTGCTCTCGAACCCCTCCCGCCAGCGGTCGTCCGAGAGGTCGGGCTTGAACTCCCACAGCCCGTTCACGAACCCCGCGCCCTTCGCGTCGATGCGATACGGTTTCTTCCTCATGATCGAGGCGAGGTCGCGGCGTTCACCTTTCTTGTCGTCGGGGAATCGCCCCGTGTTCCCCCCCGGACGGAAGTAGTCACGCTCCTTCGACAGCGGATACCAGTGCCGGGTGAAGGTTTCGCCGCGCCGCAGCGACAGGTCCATCCGGTGCCCGACCTCGTAGTCGTCGTAGGGCGGGATGTAGCTGACGTCGGGCTTGTACATGCTGCCCTGGGTGAGACTCACGTCGCCGATTTCGCCGTCCTTGTCGCGACGGTAGCGCCCGAGGGTGGCGTCGAAGTTCCGCCACCGGCCGCCGTAGTAGACCTCACCGGTGGTGTGTCCCTTGAGCTGCCAGTAGCGCACGTCATAGCCCAGTCCGGCCCAGAGTGCGCTGGTGATGGCGGCGTCCTGCTGACAGATGAGCGTCGCGTAGCAGTTGGCCTGGAGCACGGGGTCGCTGACGGCCCGACCGTTCTGCATCGCGGCCGCCGACGGATACCAGAACCGGTGCTGGTGCACGAACTGGTAGACCGCGATGCACTTCAGCTCGTCGGTCATGTCCGGCCGCGTGATGTCCTTGAGGATGCTCTCGACCGAGGTCATGTCGGGCTCGGCCTCGGAGACCAGCTTGAGACGGCACAGCCACGTGGCGTCGTCGGCGGCCTCCACACACGCCCCGCCCACCATCAGCGCCGCGGAAAAACCGAGACACAAGCTCAGACGAAGAACAGTGACCACCGTGCGCGTCCTCTGAGACATGATTGACTCCTCCGTGTGCATCCGTGTTCTCACCCTGAGAATTCCGTCAACGCCCGACCTTTCACTTCGTCCGGGCGTAGGCCGTCGCCGTCCGGCGGACGGCGGGTCTCGCGTCGTCCGCGGCGGAGAGAACGCTCTCACGAGAGCGTTGCGGTCCCGCGATGCAGAGTGTCTCGAGCGCGGCGGCGGCCACCGTTTCCTCTTCATCACCGACGGCCGCGTGCACCGCGTCCTCGCAGCCTTCGGTCCACAGACGTCGAAGCGCCACCGCCGCCGACCACCGGACGTACGGCTCCGGGTCCTTGAGCAGGCGGACCACGTCGTCGGCCGCACGTGTGTCGCCGATGCGGTCAAGCGCGTAGACGGCCGCGGCGCGGCCCTCGGCGTCGGCGTCGCGTGCGAACGCCAGGACACCGTCCACGGCCTCGCGCGCCCTCAGCCATCCCGCGGCCTTGACGGCCTTGAGCCTCACCAGGGGCGATCCGTCGCTCAGCGCGACGACCGCCGCGGCTCCCGCCTCCTCGACGCCCAGATGTCCGAGCGCCTCCACCGCGGCCGCCCGGACGTCCACGGCGGCGTCTTCCCGGGCGAGTTTCGCGAACGCGGGACCGGCGGCCGATACGCCCATCCGCCGGAGGATGACCATTGTGTTGATCCGACCGTTCGGTTCGCTTTCGGTCTCGAGGTTCCGGATGAGTGCGGGAACCATCGCGTCTACCATGAGTCCGATGGCGTCCGAGGCCACCTGGTTCGGCCGCCAGTCCCCGTGTGCAAGTGCCCGAAGCAGCGCGGGCGCCACGGCGGCCGGGTCCTGTCGGGCGATTTGATCCTTGAGTGCGTGCCTGGCGGCCGGCACGTTCAGCGCTTCCGGGGCGTCGAGCGCCGCGCACAACGCCTCAGCGCCCAAGGCGCCGAGCGCCGTCGCCGCTTCAACGGCTTCGGAGGCGTGCTCCCGGTCGAATGCGCTCAAGCGCTCAATCGCTCTCTGAATCTCTTCCTTCATGCGGCCCTCAGGGAAGTTCGAAGAGTTCCCGTGCGTTCAGTGAACAGATCCGCTCGACGTCCGTGTCCCTCAGTTTCATGGTTTCGAGGGCGTCGAGGAGCTGGTTTCCGGCCTCGTAGCGTGCGCCGGGCTTCAGTCGGAAGTCGGTGCCGAGGACGAGCCGGTGGACGCCGGCGGCGTCGATGGCGGCGGCGATGCGCTCGGCGGCCTGCCCGGGCGTCGGCGAGCCGTTGATCTCGACGTAGAGGTTCGACAGTTTCGCGTCCTTCACGAGCCGCCGGGCCATGCGCCAGGCCCGGCCGCCGAAGTGCGCCATGATGAACCGCGTGCGGGGATAGCTCTCCGCCAGGTGAATCACCCCTTCCACGTGCGCCGCGCCGCCGGCGTGAAAGTTGATCGGAACGTCCAGGTCGCCCGCGAGCTGCACGATGGGCAGCACCATGTATTCGTCCGTCACCCAGTCTTCCATGTACTGGATCATCTCGCCGACCGATTTCATCCCGAACCGACGGACGCCGAGCTCGATGGCCTCGAGCCCCGCACCGAGGAAATAGGGATTGACGGCGATCCAGCCTTCGACCGCGCCGTCGAGCGGCTGGATGACCTCCTGGAGTCGCTTCACGCTCTGGACGGGTATCTCGCCGGCTTCGACCCGGGCGTCGGTGGAGATGAACCGCGCCGTGTGCCGGCACCCGGACAGGATCCCGGCGAGCACCTCGGAGGTCAGCTCATCGGAGCCGGCCATGAACGTCTCGCCGACGGTCGTATGCTGGTCGATGATCTCTATCATTCCTGTTCCCGCCCGCCGGCAAGGGCCTCGAAGCGTTCTCTCACCGTGCGCAGCTTCCCGTCCAGCGCGTCGAGCGGCGCATCCCCGTCGCCGCCGCAGTCGAGCGACAGCAGTCCCTCGTAGCCGATCCCCCTCAGGGCCGACACCACCTCGTCCCAGTCAATATCAAGCGTGAAGGGCATCCTGTGCTGCAGCTCGCCGTCCGAGTCCGACACCTGAGCGGCGAGGAGTCTCCGTCCGGAGCGTCCGATCTCCTCCGCAAACGACAGCCGCGACACGCGGGTGTGACTGGTGTCGAGACAGACGCCGAGGTTATCGGCGTCGACGGCGTCGATGAGGTCCAGGAAGTCCTGCATCCGTGCGCCGAAACGTCTGCACGCGGCCCACGGCCGCTCCAGTCGGTTCTCCAGTGCAACACGCAGGCCGAGTTGGTTCGCGCGGGACGCGACGGCCGCCAGACAGTCCCGGTTGAGCGCCAGACATCGCCGTCTCTCATCTTCGGTGTTGTAGTCCGCGTCCCGGTTGGCGTGCGTGATGAGACATCGCGCGCCGAGCGCTCTCGTCGTGTCGAGCCACGCGAGGTTCGCCGCAAGGTCTCCGCTTCCGGGGCCCAGTTCGGCGTCGCAGTGCACCTGCCACACGGTGACGCCGAGTGCGTCACACGTCCGGCGCACCGCAGCAGGACGTTCGCCAAGCGACCCGTCCCCGCCAAGGTGCCCGGCGGAGACCTGGACGTCCTTCCACCCGAGGTCCGCCAGCCGCTCAAGCGCGTCCTCGAGGCACAACGCCGCGTAGAAAGCCGTGTCGACGCCCAGTCTCATCCGAATATGGATCCTCGTCGAAGAGCAGGCGGCCCGGCAAGGTTGCCCGGAGCGGACATCGCACACACCGCCGTCACCGGAACTGAGACGGCCGTCCACCCCGTCCCGTCCCGAGTGCTCACGGGTGTTTCTCCTTCAGCGTCTTGAGGAGACCCCCGACCGTCTGCTCGTAATCGTTGGTGAAGGTGCAGCCGAGTTTCTGACACACGCCGCGCAGACGGTACCCGCCCCCCACCGCACGATCCAGGTACTCCCTCACACCGATGTCACTGTCGAGGACGTTCCGAATGCACTCCTCGAGCGTGGTGCCCGGCAGCGCGATCGCACTCATGCTCCTGGGGACGGTGGGGTCTCCGAGGGCCTCGAGGAGGGCGCGGAAGGCCTCGTCGGAGAGGTCGCGTTTGAACCC
>DATKVD010000530.1:0-6765 GCA_035530235.1 Planctomycetota bacterium
AGGTGAGCCGGTAATACTTCGTCTCGATGTTGAGACGGTTCTTGCGCGTGACGACGGCGCCGCGGTGCTCCCAGCGCGTCGTCGGGATGCGCAGGGAATACTTCCCATGCGCCGCGGTGCCGGGATCGAGATACGACACCCACTTCACCCGCGACGGCCACGTCCCGAACGACACCCCCCACCCGTGCCCGGTGCCCGCCTCGAACGACGAGTTCTCGACGAGGTTCTCGGCGTGGGACGCGCTCGATATCAGCATCAAGAGAGCTGTCAGTGTGAATATCCCTGCTGCCCTGTTCATGGCTTTCCTTGGCTTCAAACGGCAAAGGTTTAACCACAGAGACCACAGAGGGCACAGAGGGAAGAAGAAACAGCGGAATTGGGGGAGAAGAAGAGACGGTCGAAGAAGCGGATCGTGTCGTCTCTTCTTCTGACCCGCGGTCTTGCTGTTTTGCTCTGTGTCCTCTGCGTCCTCTGTGGTTCCATCAAGATTCATGCCATTTGACGATCGTGTCCGACATCGCCTTGAGGTTGGCGTTCGGGCATTTGGGCGAGACGGCGCAGCCGGGGCTGATGATGTCCACCCCCGCGTTGAGACAGGCGCTGACCTGTTCCTCGATCTTCTCCGGCGGGCCGAGCATGAGGTCGGTTGTGTTGACGTTCCCCATGATGCGGAACTGGTCGTCCGCGGCGTCCTTCATCACGATGGGCTTGATGGCCCAGTCGAAGTTGAAGCACGTGAGTCCGACGGTCTTGAGCGAGTTGAGCCTGGGCGTGATGTCGCCGCAGATGTGCATGATGGTGGGGCCGTGGATGCGGCGGAGCATCTTCCGGTGGACGTCGGCCAGGAGTGTGTCGTACATTGCGGGGGACATCATGTTGGCGCCGGCGCCGCCTTCCCCGATGGCGACGGCGTCGGCTCCCGCATCGAATTCGGCGTTCGCGCAGCGCACCAGCACCCCGGCCGAGACGTCGAGGAAATGCCGGATCTTCGCGGGGTCGTCCACGCACGCGAGCATCACGTTCTCGATGCCGTGCATCGCGAGCGTCATCGAGAACGGTCCCATCACCTTGCCGAGGACGGCACAGCGGTCGCCGTAGGTCTTGCAGGCGATGCGGAGTGCTTCCAGGTAGGTCGAGACGGGTGGACGGTCGAGCAGGTCGTTGGGCACCGCTGCGTCGTCGGGTTCGCGCCAGGGGTTCGAGGTATAGGTGGGAAGCGTATCGGGGGCGCCCCAGTTCATCCGTGCGCCGAGGGCGGCCGGCTCGCCGAAATAGTTGATGTTGAAGGTGACGGCGTCGAAGCCGAGGAGGTCGTGGTTGGCCCCGCAGAGCCGGACGAGCTTCTCGGGGTCGTGATGGACCTCGGGCATCGCACAGCCCGTGGTCTCTTGGAGTTCAAGGGTGGTCAGTGCGGAGACATGGGCCAGCGGCGCGCGGTCGGTCTCCTCTCCGCTCAAGGCGGCAAGGAACCGTTCTCGCGAATTCACACGGTCCTCCCCATCATCGGAGAGTCGGAAAGCGGACGTCGCGGTGCTGCGTCCTCAATCGCCCTTCATCTCTCCGCCGACGTGCTCGACGTCGTCGCCCATGCCCTTCCAGGTGCTGCAGCCTGCGGTGCAGAAGAGGGCCGCCAGCACGAGGCACACCAGTGCGGTTAAAAGCCGTCTCATCCTGATCTCTCCCATTGCGTACGGTCCTGAGGTTTCCCGGTCCCAGCGTCGGCCGGTAGGTTAGGGCATGGTCCGGCGGCTGTCAAAGCAATTTTTGGATTTTGCCCCTCGTCGGCTCGGTTTCGTCCGCTCGAGGCGGAGGATGGCCGGAGCCGCTGGGCGCTTCTCCGGCCGCCCGCACAAGGGCGTCAACCGGGATTCGTTCCGGGTGCAAAAGGTGACGCTTCAACTGCGATAAACGCTCCGGCGCACCTGCCCTCCCCCACCACCCGCCCGTCCATCTCGCCCTTTGACTCGCGGGGAAGTCTGTGCTATAAGTGACTGAGGTGCAACCCATAGTGGGATATCCTGCCGACGGCTGAACTCACCGACGCATGATAACCCGACGACGACCCGTGAGGAGAAGTGCATGCAAGGTTCGCCCGGGAGATTCCGCATCTCGATCGTCTGTGTTCTGGCGGCACTGGCGTGCTGCGCGGGTCGTGCGCTTGCGGCCGACTGGCCCACGTGGCGTCACGACGCTCGGCGGAGCGCCGTGACCGACGAACGTCTGCCCGCCGAGCTTCACCTCCGGTGGGTGCGTGAACTCCCGAAGCTGGAGCCGGCCTGGCCCGACCAGCGGCGCATGCGGTTCGACGTCGCCTACGAGCCGGTCGTCAAGGGCAGGACGCTCTTCATCGCGTCGCCCCGCACGGGCAGTGTCACGGCATACGACACCGCCAGCGGTGCCGAGACATGGCGCTTCTACGCCGACGCACCCGTGCGCTTTGCCCCCGTCGCGTGGAAGGACAGGCTCTATTTCGCGAGTGACGACGGATACCTCTACTGTCTGAAGTCGGGTGACGGCACGCTCGTGTGGAAGTTCCGCGGCGGGCGTTCGGACCGGAAGGTCCTGGGCAACGGGCGCGTGATTTCGATGTGGTGTGCGCGCGGGGGGCCGGTCGTCGCCGACGGACGCATCTACTTCGCCGCGGGCATCTGGCCCATGATGGGGGTCTTCATCTACGCCCTCGACGCCGAAACCGGCGGGGTCGTGTGGGAGAACGACTCGTCGGCCTTCATGTTCATGCTTCAGCCGCACACCAGTCCCGCGTTCGCCGGGGTGGCCCCGCAGGGGTGTCTCGTGGCCGCCGGTGAGAAGCTGCTGGTTCCCAACGGCCGGGCGGTGCCGGCCTGCTTCGACCGGGAGACGGGTCGTCTGGAGTACTTCCACCTGGCGAAGTACGGCAAGATCGGCTCCCATGCGGTGGCGTCGAACGGGAGGTACTACTTCAGCGGCGGCCGGTTCTTCGACGTGGACAACGGCACCGGCGGACTGGCACTCACGAAGGACTGGAAGCCGTATGACGACAGCGTCACGCCGGTGATGGATGACAACGTGTCGTACACGGTATGGCAGGGCCGGCTGCGGGCGTTGAAGATCGATATGGGTGAGGTGACGGACCGGCTCGGCACGCCGTACCTGGCGCCCGTTGCCGAGGAGCTGTGGCGCATCGAGGCGGGCGACCGCGTGCACCTGAAGGCGGGTCCCAGACTCTTCACCACCGACAACGAGAGCATCATGGCGGTGACCGTCCCGGAAGCGGAGGGGGAACCGGAGATCTCGTGGGAGGCCGCCCTCGAGGCGGAGCCCCACAGTGTGATCGCCGCCGACGGGAAGCTCTTCGTCTCGACGCTCAACGGCACCGTCCTCTGCTTCGGCGGAGAGAGATTCACGTCGGCGACGTACCTCAACGCGCCGCGGCTCCGGCCGGACGTCGATGACGACGCGACCCGTCGTGCCGCCGACGTCCTCACACACACCGGCGTCACCGAGGGATATTGCGTCGCGTTCGGTCTCACCGACGGTCGACTCGTCGAGGAACTCGCACGACAGTCGAAGCTTCACGTCATCGCGGTTGACGCCGACGCGGAAAAGGTGGACCGCGTCCGTCGACGGCTCGACGCGACGGGACTCCTGGGCGAGCGCGTCGAGATCCTCTGCGCAGACCCAAGGGAACTCGAGCTTCCCCCCTACCTGGCGAGCCTGGTGGTTTCGGAGGACCTGAGCGTCGTCGGGGCGGGCCTGGAAAGCCGCTTCATGGCGCAGGTGCTGACCGTCCTGAGGCCGTACGGGGGAGTTGCATGCCTTCCGGTTGCCCCGGAATCCCACGACACCTTTGCGCGTGCGATGCGGGAACTGTTTGCGGTGGAGACGGTCACGCGCAAGGGGGACTACACCCTCGTGACGCGTGAGGGGGCGCTTCGGGGCGCGGGCGACTGGACACACCAGTACGCCGACGCCGCCAACACCGTCGTCTCGAAGGACGAGCGGGTGAGACTTCCCCTCGGGGTCCTGTGGTTCGGCGGGTCGACGCACGAGAACGTGCTGCCGCGTCACGGTCACGGTCCGTCGCCGCAGGTGGTGGACGGTCGTCTCTTCATCGAGGGACCGGACACGATGCGCGCGATGGACGTCTACACCGGACGCGTGCTCTGGGAGGTCGAGCTTCCCGGACTGGGGCAGGCCTACAACCAGACCTGGCACCAGCCGGGGGCGAACGCCGTCGGCTCGAACTACGCCTCGACGTCCGACGGCGTCTACGTGGCCTACGGCGAGAAGATCCTGCGTCTCGACCCGTCGACGGGTGAGACGATGTCGGAATTCACGGTGCCGGCGAGTGCCGGTGCCGAGGAGAGAGCCCCCGTCGGGATGGTGGTCGTGTGCGGTGACGTGCTGGTCGCCGTGGTCTCGCCGATGTGCTTCGACTGGGACCCGCAGTTCACGAGGGGCGATTTCTGGAAGTTCGAGGACGACCCGAAGACCCACAAGACCATCCTCCAGATCGTGAACGCCTGGCAGGGAGAGCCCTATCTCCGGCGTGAGGACGCGAAGGACGACCTCGAATTCGTCATGCGGAACTGCAACGAACTCCTGAACGAGCCGTCACTGGCCGGCCGGATGCCCGAGCGGATCCTGCGCGTCCGGGGAAGAAGCCCCGAGGTGCGCGCCATCCAGGAGCAGATCGACGCCCACCTGGAAACCCGGCCTGCGGACCGGAAGTACGACACGACGCTCCGACGACTCAACCGTGAGCTTCTCCGGGAGCTCTACCCGGCGATTCCCGGGAAAGAGCGGGGAGAGGCCGGGTACTTCAACTGGGACCACACCGCCGGCAGGTACCTCGTCGTGATGGACCGGCGCACGGGGAAGGAGCTCTGGCGTCGCCGGGCGGTGTACGCCTTCCGGCACAACGGGATCTGCGTCGGCGCGGACAAGGTGTTCTGCATCGACCGTCTGCCCGACGGACTGCTGAAGATCATGGGGCGCCGCGGCGAGACCGTGCCCACCGACGGCGGACTCACGGCACTCGACCTCCGCACCGGCAGCACCGTGTGGGAGACCCGTGAGCGCGTCTTCGGCACCTGGCTCGGCTATGCCGCGAAGGAGGACGTCCTCCTCGAGTCCGGTCGTCCCTCCGGTGACATGCTTACCGACGAACCCCGGACCATGGCCGCCCGTCGCGGCTCGGACGGACTCGTGCTGTGGGACGGTCGGGAGTTCTACAGCGGTCCGTGCATGCTCCACGACGGCAGGGTCATCACCGCCACGGACGCCTACGACCTGAGGACGGGCGAGCCGGTCAAGTGGGCCAACCCCCTGACGGGGGTGAGTGAGGACTGGGGGTATCGTCGGATGTACGGCTGCAACTCGCCGGTGGCGAGTCGGAACCTGGTGCTGTTCCGTTCGGCGGCCGCCGGGTTCTACGACCTGGAGACATGGGGCGGGACGGGGAACTTCGGCGGGTTCCGCTCGGGCTGCACCTCGAACCTGATCGCCGCCGGGGGCGTCCTGAGCGCCCCCGACTACACCCGCACCTGCACGTGCAGCTACCAGAACCAGACCTCACTCGCACTCGTTCACATGCCCGAGGTCGAAGTGTGGACGTTCAACAGCTTCAAGGTGGGAGAGGCGCCCGTGCGTCGGCTGGGGATCAACCTCGGGGCCCCGGGCGACCGCCGGGCCAAAGACGGGACCCTCTGGCTCGAATACCCGTTCGTCGGCGGCCCCTCGCCGAAGGTCAAGGTCTGGTCCGCCCCCGAAGACATCGACGGGTTCTACCGGCACTCACTGCGTCTCGTGGGCGAGTGGCCCGAGGGACACAAGTGGGTCGCGGCGAGCGGTGCCAGGGGCATCTCGGAACTCACCGGGAGACTCGAACGCGGGATCGAGGTGCTCCCCTGGATGCCGTTCGGCATCCGGACACGCACCTACACCGTGCGACTGCATTTCGCCGAGCCCGACCGTGTGAAGCCGGGCGAGCGTCTCTTCGACGTGGCCGTCCAGGGCGAACGTGTCCTCACCGGTTTCGACGTCGTCAAAGAGGCCGGCGGGACCGACCGGGTCGTCATACGGGAGTTCCGGGGCGTCCGCGTCCGCAGGGACCTGAAGGTGACGCTCACCCCGACGGCCGGCGCGAAGCGTGCCCAGACCCTCCTCTCGGGCGTCGAAGTTATCGCCGAGGGTTGGTAATTGCGCGAATCCGGGGTAATATTAGGGTAGGTAACCCCCTCTTGCGGAAGGAAGCCATGAACGCATCGGGACGCATCGCCGCCGGGCTGGTTCTGTGCGCCCTTGTGCTGGGTGCGGGGCGGATCGAGGCGTGCAGTGTGCCCGTCTTCCGCTATGCCCTCGAGCGCTGGCCCCCGGCGCCCTACGAGCTTTACGTGTTTCACCGCGGACCGCTCGAGGGGGACGCCAGGAAGGTCGCCGACTGGATCAGCACGTGCGCCGCGGGCATCGACGTCGTCTCCAACGTCGAATCCCTCCTCGTCGACCTCGACGGCAAGCCCGACGCCGCCGTGCTCGATCTCTGGGGCAAACAGACCCAGGCCACGCTCCCCTGGATGGTGCTGAAGTATCCCGGGTTCTACCAGTTTCCGGGACAGGTCTGGTCGGGACCGCTGACGGCGGCAAACGCAAAGGCGCTTCTGGATTCCCCGGCGCGGCGTGAGATCGGCAAGCGGATCCTCTCCGGGCACACGGCGGTGTGGGTGCTCCTCGAAGGCGGCGACCGTGCCCGGGACGACGCGGCCGCCGGACTCGTCGGGGCCG
>DATKVD010000531.1:0-16947 GCA_035530235.1 Planctomycetota bacterium
TCTGAAGGCAGGTCGAACGCGTATCTCCGGCTGATACGGTTCCCGCTGATCTTCGCAACCTGGTCCGACGTGCTGACCGGACATGTCATTGCCGCCGCCCAGACGCCTGAAGTCCTTCACCCGGGTCGTGTGGCCATGATGCTTGCGGTCACCACGTTCCTGGGGACGGGGGGCATGACGCTGTGTGACTGCTTCGAATACGAGTCGGACAAGGAGCACGGCCGGCCGGGATCGCTTCCCCTGGGGGTGATTTCCCTGCACGCGGCTTTTGCCGCCGCGTTCATTCTGATACTGCTGGCCGTGGCGGGAGCGACCTGGGTCTCAGCGTCGGCCGGTCTCCTGACGGTCGTGGTTGCCCTGTTGTTCCTGGTGTTCGCCTCCGTGACGCGCGAGATGCCGTTCGCGGGCGCGGCGAACCTGTCGGTCATTCGGGGACTGAGCATCATCCTCGGGATGGCGTTCGCCCACCAGGGAGGGCCACTGGTACCGAAAGTCGAATGCTGGGGCCCCGTGGCGGCCCTCGTGGGATTCGTGTTCATCGTCACGCGGATCGTGTCGGAAGAGAAGCACCCGCGTCGGGAGCGATTGCTTCGACTGACGGCGACGCTCATCCTCCTCCTCGTGATCTTCAACGTCCTTCTCTACGTGCTGCCGCTCTCGAAGGCCTCGGTCACGCTGTGTGTGATCGTCAGCGTGTTCGTGGCGGGCGTGGTGATGAGATTCCTCCAGCTCGTCCGGCGATCGGTCCACGAACTCAGCACCGCTTCGGTCCAGAAGCTCGTCGTCGCCGGCCTCGTCGGAACGATCGTCGTGAATGCCAATTTCGTGGCCTTCACCGGAGAGGCGGATCAGACGCTCGGCGTGCTCTTCCTCCTCTTGCCCGCGTTCATCATGTTCCGCTTCCTGCACGTGCTCTACCCGGGGACCCAGACCGCGATCGATTGAACCGATTCCATTTTCCGAACCCCTCCGGAGGAGGCAACCCTTGAGCGACAAACCCCTGTGTCACGAAGACGACGTTGAGAAGGAGATCTGCATCGACCGCTGGAGCAAGGACCTGGTGGGGACCGGGACGATCCCGACGACCAGCGGCTTCAGCATCGGCGTCGCGGTCTACACGGAGCCGGAATTCGGCGAGCGGCAGCGTCACGCCGACCAGGAGGCGGTCTACGTCGTCAGTGGCGTCGGCGAGATCCTGATCGGGGAAAAGACCTACCCGGTGAAACCCGGCTCGGCCGCCTACATCGCCCCCGGCGTGGTCCACGCCACCCGCCGGACCACCGACGAGCCGGTCAAGGTGGTCTACGCCCACGGACCCGTCTGAGCCCCCGCGCGACACTTGTTACACGCCCGTTACACCCCTGCGGACGACGCCCGGATACAATTCCCGTGACGGTCGCGTCGTGCGTGTGCGTACCGGTGTCCAAACGGGTCTCTTGCAGGGGGGTAACGTCATGAAGAGGGGAATGCTGTGGCTGGTGACGCTGGTGGTGCTTCTGGGCGGGTCGTGGTCGTTCGCCGCGGAGGCGCAGATGGTGACGGGCAAGGTGGACGCGGTGACGCTCTACCGTGGACAGGCGCTGGTGACGCGGGTGGTGCCGGTGGACGCCCCGGCGGGTCTGGTGGAGCTGGTGGTCACGGATCTCCCGATGGCGCTGGTGCCGGAGAGCCTCTTCGCCGAGGGGGTGGCCGGGGTGGAGGTGCGCTCGGTGCGCTACCGCAGTCGTGCGGTGAGCGAGGAGCCCCGGGAGGCGATCCGCAAGCTCGACGCCGAGATCGAGAAGCTCGACGAGCAGATCGCCCGCGTGCAGCGCATGCAGCAGCTCATCGCCAAGCGCGAGACCTATCTCGACAAGCTCGAGCAGTTCGTCGCACCCACCGCCACCGTCGAGATGTCCAAGGGCGTGCTCGACGCCGCCCAGGTCGAAAAGCTGTCCACGTGGGCCTTCGACGTCCGACAGAAGAACGTCGACGAGTCGCTCAAGCTGGCCAACGAGGGACGTGATCTCGAGAAGCAGCTCTCGCTCCTGAAGCGCAGTCGCGCACAGCTCACCGCCGGCTCCGAGAAGACCATCCGTGAGGCCGTGCTCTTCCTCGAGAAGCGTCTGCCCGGACAGGTGAACGTCAAGCTGAGCTACCTCGTGGGCGGCGCCGGGTGGTCGCCCGCCTACAACTTCCGTGCCGGGGCCGACCAGCGCGTCGTCGCCATCGAATACAACGCCATCATCCGTCAGATGAGCGGGGAGGACTGGAACGACGCGTCGGTGGTGCTCTCGACGGCGACTCCGGCGCTCAGCTCGATGGGACCGGGACTGGCGCCGTTCCGCGTGGCCCTCGGGCAGCGCACCGGCGGAGCCCAGACGGACTCGAGCGTGGTGAGCCAGTACAAGAGCAGTCAGATGCGGCTGAACGTCGCACGCGAGCAGCAGCAGCGGGCACAGGAGTTCACCGCCAACCGTGAGCTCAACTGGAAGATGAACGTCGCCGGCAACGAGGCACAGATCCTCGAGCTGCAGGCCGACGTCGACGCCCTGCGCGTGCTCAGGACCGAAGTCGCCGCCGATCTCCAGGGCCCCAGCATCAGCTACGCCCTGCCCGCACGCGCCAGCATCGCCAGTCGCGCCGACCAGCAGATGGTCCGCATCGCCAACCTCCGGCTCGACGCCACCTTCTACCACGTCGCCACGCCCGTGCTCACCGGCTACGTCTACCGCGAGGCCGAGCTGAAGAACACCGCCGAGACCGCGCTGCTGGCCGGTCCCGTCAGCGTCTACCTCGACGGACGCTTCATGGGTCGTGCCGAGATCCCCACCGTGGCCACCGGACAGACCTTCGTCATCGGGTTCGGTGCCGACCCGCAGCTCAAGGCCGCGCGCGAGATCGCCGACAAGACCGAGCGCGTCCAGGGGGGCAACCGCGAGCTGTCGTTCCGCTACCGACTCGTCCTCGAGAACTACAAGAACGCGCCGGTCAAGGTGCGCGTGTTCGACCGCATCCCGGTGGCCGACCGTGACGCCGACGTCCGCGTCACCCTCGGCGAAATGAAGGACAAGATCAGCACCGACGAGCTCTACCTGCGGGTCGATCGTCCGAAGGGGATCCTGCGGTGGGAGGTGGACGTCCCGCCGGGGGCCGCCGGGGCCAGGGCACGCATCGTCGAATACGACTACAAGCTCGCCTTCGACCGCAACTTCTCACTCCAGATGCCGGGGGGCACCCGTGAACGCGAACTCCAGAAGGAGTTTGAGGACCTTCAGATGCGTCGCATGATGCACTGAGCTGCAGGCGTTTCCGGTACGGCAGACGGGCCGGTCCTCGCGACCGGCCCGCTGCCGCTTTTGTCCGAACCGACTACCCGATCCGCGACAGCATCTCCGCCGTCACCGGGTACATCGCCTTCCGACCCCTCGAGAAGAGACGCACTTCCTCGACCGCGAGCTTCCCCAGGGGCGTGATGTCGTCCACGGTCCCCGCGATGTGCGGGAGGAGAACGACGTTGTCGAGCTTGTAGAACGCGTGTCCCTTCACGGGGGGCTCGGGATCGGTCACGTCGATGAACGCGAAGAAGCGTCCCTTCTTCAGCTCGCGCACCAGCGCCTTCTCGTCGACGCACGATCCGCGGGCCGTGTTCACGAACACCGCATCGTCCCGCATCATCCGGAACTGCTTCGCCCCGAGCATGTGGTAGGTCTCGTCCGTCGACGGGGCGTGCAGACTCACGACGTGCGACTTCTTCAGAAGCTGCGTCAGCGTCACCTTGGTGACCCCGAGCCTCTTTGCCTTGCCCTTGTCCACGTAGGGGTCATAGAGCAGCACGTTGACGTCGAAGACCGACAGCAGTCTCATGACGTTGCGTCCGACGTGACTGGCGCCGATGATGCCGATGGTTTTTGCGTGCATTTCGCGCGAGCCCTCACGGGCCTTCCACCAGTCCACACCTCCGCGCAATTTCTCACGGATCGGGAACATGCCCTTCAACCCGGTGAGGATGCACGCAAGGGTGGTCTCGGCGACGGCCACGGCGATGGCCGCGGCCGCGGAAGTCACGCGAATGCCCCGCTTCCACACCGCTTCGCTGGTGACGGTCTTCACCGTCCCCGCGGCGTGACAGATGAGCTTGAGATGGGGGGCCAGGGCCAGCACTTCCGGCGTGATGCACGGGCTTCCCCAGGACGAGATCACCACGTCCGCGTCCCTGAGCAGCCTCCTGAGATCCGCAGCGTCCGCTCTGGTGTCCTTGCGGTGCGCCACCACCTTCCCGGCGACGGCCTTGAGCACCCTCATGTTCGGGCCGCCGAAAAGCCTCTTCTGCATCGAGCTGGCCATCGTCAGGGCAACAACCGGTTTGCGCTTCACTGTGCTCTCCTTTGAGAAAAGGACCGACTGGGAGTTGACCGCAGGACGCTAACAGGCGCCAGGGGCGATGTCAAGTGTCAAGAGGGAACGGGTGCCGGGTCAGTCGAGATGCTCGTCGGAGGGGTCGAACGGGGGAATGACGAGGTTGAGGATTTTCATGCGGCCGAGGGCCCGGTGACGCACCCCGGGCCCAATCATCACGGCGGTCATCGGCTTGACGGGATGTCTTTCGCCGTCCAACTCGACCGCGCCCCCAACGTCGCATTCGAGGACGATGTAGACCTCCGTATGTGCATCGTGATGATGGGGCTCGGCGTCCGCTCTTACGTCCACCAGGTGCACGGACGCCGGGGCGTCCGGCAGCTCGCTGAACGCCCGACGGGCCCACCCGCATGGACAGGCGATCCCCTCGATATCGTCGAGCTGGATGACTCGAGCTGTTCCGCCCATAACCGTCTCCTCGACTCGCCTTCCATCCTACCGGCCGCCGGCACGTCCTGCAAGGCATTTGACCGGGGGACGGGACACGTCCGTCCACCGGGGGCTCGGCCCTTCTCGAGGGCCCGTCTTGACGGGTGTGCGGGCCGTGGTATAATGGCTGCACGACACGGTCCCGCACGCGGTGCATTTCGGAGACGGACAGCGATGTGGTTCATGACCTTTGACCCGCTCTACTGGCTGTTGGTGGGACCGGCGGTCCTGCTCGCCTTCTACGCCCAGTTCCGGGTCAAGTCGGCGTACGCACGCTACAGTCGGGTGGGCACCCAGCGGGGGGTCACCGGGGCCGAGGCGGCACGGCGCATCCTCGCCTCGGCGGGCATCCGAGACGTGAGCGTCGAGGCGACGCGGGGATGGCTTTCGGACCACTACGACCCCCGTGCGAAGACACTGAAACTGTCACCGGAGGTGCACGACGGTCGCAGTGTGGCGAGTGTAGGGATCGCGGCCCACGAGGCGGGTCATGCCCTCCAGGACGCCGGGCAGTATGCCCCTCTGAGGTTCCGCTCGGCCGTCGTGCCGATGGCGGGCATCGGGTCGGTGCTGGTGTGGCCCATGATCCTCGGCGGCATGATCTTCCGCTCCCTCGGACTCATCCAGCTCGGCATCCTCCTCTTCGCCGTGGTGGTGGTCTTCCAGATCATCACCCTCCCGGTGGAATTCAACGCGTCGAGTCGTGCGAAGGCGGCCCTGGCGGACGCCGGCATCGTGGTGACCGAGGAGGAGGCATCGGGTGTGAGCCAGGTGCTTTCGGCGGCGGCCCTGACCTACGTGGCCGCCACGGTCGCCGCCATTGCACAGCTTCTCTACTTCCTCCTCCGATTCGGTGTCGGCGGCGGAGACGACTGAAACAGCCCCGAAACGCTCCGGGCGAATGTCATGGCAATTCTCTTCTCCCTGCTGGTCATCGTGGCAGTGTCACTGTTGATCGTGAAGATCGGTGCGGTGGCACTCACCATGACGGGGCTCTCGCGTGACGTGGCGAACTTCCAGGCCCAGTCCGCCTTTTCGGGTGTGGGGTTCACGACGGCCGAATCCGAGTACATCACGTCACACCCGCTCAGGCGACGCATCGTGCGGGTCCTGATGCTCTTCGGCACCGCGGGCATCACCTCGGCGGTGGCCACACTCGTGCTGACGTTCACCCAACACACCGGTCAGGACCTCCTCCTCCGCTTCGGAATGGTCGCCGGCGGTCTCGTGGTGCTCTTCCTCGTCGCACGCTCAAGACTCGTGGACCGGATGATGACCAAGGCCATCCAGCGAGCACTCGCCGCCGCCACCCGACTTCACATCCGTGACTACGACGAACTCCTCCAGCTCGAGCGCGGATACGCCGTCGCCCAGCTGCTCGTCAAGGAGGGGACCTGGCTCGCCGAGAAGACCCTCCGGACCCTCAACCTCACCGGCGAGGGAATTGTCGTGCTCAACATGACCCGCAGTGACGGCACCGTCGGTACCCCCACACCCGACGCGGTCATCCACGCCGGGGAAAGGCTGCTCTGCTACGGCTTTTCCGAGCAACTGGAAGCGCTGAGCGCCCGAACACCCGGAACCGTTGGCGACGACGAGCACGCCCGGGCCGTCGACCGTCACAACACCCGGCGTCACGTCCAGAGCGTCGAGGAGCGGACCAAGCCCCCCGGAAACGGGAAATAGCGCCTTCTCCCCCTGTGACAGCCGGGCTCTGAGTGCCGCGGTCGGGCCGCCGCCCGTGCAGTCTCCGTCCCCCCGGCGGCGGGCAACATTCTCATTGACAGCCGGGCCGGCAATCCTACAATACGGTAGGAACCCGCTTCACGGGCCTGCACGCCCCTTTCACGCCAGGCGGGAGGATCGGCGACATGAAGCCCCGCATCACCCGACAGAAGGTCAAGGGTGAGCTCCGCGAGCTTTCACTCCTCTTCGAGGTCAGCCAGACCCTCGACCGCAGCATGGACCTGCGCGAAGTGGCACTCCCCGTCCTGAAGGCGATGGCCAAGCAGATGGGGATGGTCCGCGGGATGCTGATGCTCTTGAACCGTCAGAGCGGGGAGATCTCGATCGAGGCGGCCTACGGGCTCACCGAGAGCCAGCGGCGGCGGGGGAAGTACGTCCTCGGCGAGGGCGTGGCCGGGCGCGTCGTGCAGACGGGACAGCCCGCCGTTGTCCCCCAGATTTCCGAGGAGCCGCTCTTCCTCGACCGCACCGGCGCCAGAAGCAAGCTTCGCAAGAAGGACATCTCCTTCATCTGCGTCCCCATCAAGCTGGGAAACGAGGTCATCGGGGCCCTCAGTGCCGACCGACTGTTCGAGGAATCCGTCTCCTTCAAGGAGGACGTCCGTGTCCTCTCCGTCATCGCCTCGATGATCGCACAGGCGGTCCGTCTGAGGCAGACGGTGCAGGAAGAGCGGGAACGACTGCTCCAGGAGAACCTCCGTCTCCAGGAGGAGCTGAAGGACCGCTTCCGGCCCGACAACATCATCGGGAACTCCCGCGCCATGCAGGAGGTCTACGACCTGATCGGACGTGTCCGTCAGGGCGACACCACGGTGCTCTTGATCGGCGAAAGCGGGGCCGGCAAGGAACTGGTCGCGCACGCCATCCACTACAACAGCCTGCGGGCCGGAAAACCGTTCGTCAAGGTCAACTGTGCCGCACTCCCTGAGAACATCCTCGAAAGCGAACTCTTCGGCCACGAAAAGGGGGCTTTTACCGGTGCACACACCCGACGGATCGGACGCTTCGAACTCGCAGAGGACGGCAGCATCTTCCTCGACGAGGTGGGCGACCTCACCCCGGCCATGCAGATCCGGCTCCTCCGGGTGCTCCAGGAGAGGGAGTTCGAACGGGTCGGCGGCACCGAGACCATCAAGGTGGACGTCCGCGTCATCGCCGCCACCAACCGCAACCTCGAGGAACTCATCGACGGCGGACTCTTCCGACAGGACCTCTACTACCGCCTCAACGTCTTTCCCATCCACATCCCGCCTCTCAGGGATCGCAAGACCGACATCCTGCTCCTGGCCGACTATTTCGTCGAAGCGTACAGCAGGAAGCACCACAAGGCCATCAAGCGGATCTCCACGCCGGCCATCGACATGCTCATGGCCTATCACTGGCCGGGGAACGTCCGCGAGCTGGAGAACTGCATCGAGCGGGCGGTGCTCATGAGCAACGATGACGTCATCCACGGGCACCACCTGCCCCCCACGCTCCAGACCGCGGAGGCGAGTCACACCCAGTCTGAGGGGACCCTCCAACAATCGCTCGACAACCTCGAGCGCGAGATGCTGATGGAGGCGCTCAAGTCCTCACGGGGCAACAGGGCCAAGGCCGCCCGGACCCTCGGCCTCACCGAGCGGGTCATGGGACTGCGGATCCAGAAACACGGCATCGACCCCAGACGCTTCCGCGTCTGAGCCGGTCACGCTGACGGGCCGTGGAAAGCAGCGGTTTCCACTCAGGGTTCTCCCCGATCCTGCCGAAAGGGCAGTAAGCTACCGTGTGGTAGGATTGAGCCGGGCGAACATACATCATGGTAGGATATGGCCGACGCCATGAATCCTCGGAAAACGACGTAAGCCCTTACATGACAAAGATTTGGGGGATTTCTGTCGCTTTGGCACGGTTTTTGCTGATAGGGTAGACCGATGGCTCGCAGGCCAACCGGCCCGGCGGGCCCATCAGGCATGCGGACGTCGTCTACGTTCGCGACGGGGCTCAACGACCACCAAAAGGAGAGAGGAATGGCAAAGGACAGGGCGTGGGTGCTGAAGACCGCCAAGGATCACAAGGTGAGGTTCATCCGGATGTGGTTCACCGACGTCCTTGGGATTCTGAAGAGCTTCTCCATCACGATTGAGGAGTTGGAGGAGGCCTTGGACGAAGGGAAAGGGTTCGACGGCTCGTCGATTGAAGGATTCGCGCGCATCGAGGAGAGTGACGTGATCGCGATGCCCGACCCGGAGACGTTCGCGGTCCTGCCCTGGCGGCCGAACGAGGGGGCGGGCGTCGCCCGGATGTTCTGCGACGTCCTGAACCCGGACGGCACGCCTTATGAGGGGGACCCCCGCTGGGCCCTGAAGCGTGTGCTCAAGAGGGCGGCGGACATGGGCTACACGTTCTACGTCGGTCCGGAACTGGAATACTTCTACTTCAAGACCGCCCAGGGGACCGAGCCCCTCGACGCCGGCGGCTACTTCGACCTGACGCCGCTCGACGTCGCCAACGACCTGAGACGTGAGACCATCCTGGTGCTCGAAGACATCGGCATCAAGGTGGAGTACAGTCACCACGAGGTGGCACCCAGTCAGCACGAGATCGACCTGTGTTACAGGGACGCCCTCACCATGGCCGACGCGGCGATGACCTACCGTCTGGTCGTGAAGGAGGTGGCCATGAAGCAGGGGTTCCACGCGACTTTCATGCCCAAGCCGCTGTTCGGGGAGAACGGAAGCGGGATGCACGTGCACCAGTCGCTGTTCAAGGGCGACCGGAACGCGTTCTTCGACGCGAACGACACCTATCACCTGTCGGCGACGGCGAAGATGTACGTGGCGGGACTGTTGAAGCACGCCCGGGAGATCTGCTCGGTGGTGGCACAGTGGGTGAACTCGTACAAGCGTCTGGTTCCGGGGTACGAGGCCCCCGTGTACGTGTCGTGGGGACGGCGGAACCGATCGGCACTGGTGCGGGTGCCCATGTACAAGCCCGGCAAGGAGAAGGCGACCCGGGCCGAGTTCCGCTGTCCGGACCCGGCCTGCAACCCGTACCTCGCATTCGCCGTGATGCTGTCGGCGGGACTCAAGGGCATCGAGGAGAAGTACGAGCTTCCCGCCCCCGTGGAGGAAGACATCTTCCACATGACGACCGAGGAGCGTGCGGCCCGGGGGATCGAGTCGCTTCCGGGCAGCCTGGACGAGGCCATCACACTCACCGAGAAGAGTGATCTGGTCCGTGAAGCGCTGGGCGAACACATCTTCGCACAGTTCATCGCCAACAAGAAAATCGAGTGGGACACGTACCGCATGCACGTCAGCCAGTACGAACTGGACCGGTACCTGCCGATTCTCTGATGAACGCCGTGACGTCTCAAGTGCCCTCGGACGGTATCCGGGAGGGTACCGCCGAGGGCATTCTTTTTTGGGGGCTCAGCGGAGGGGAGCGCACGGTGAAACACCACAAGCCGGTTTCCGACCGGAAGGACATCAGCGGCTGTGCCATCGCCGGCATCCTGTCGGAGTCGGGGAGACGCTTCGGCGGAGAGACCATCACCCGTGCCATTCGGAACATGCACGACCGCTCGAACGGTCTGGGCGGCGGTTTCGCGGCTTACGGCATCTACCCCGACCACGCCGACCGGTACGCCCTGCACGTCATGTACGACGGCCCCGAAGCCGTGCGTGCCGGCGAGGCGTTCATTCGTCTGCACTGTGAGATCCACGACGACGAGCCGATACCGATACGTCCCCTGGAGAAGATCCGCAGCCGACCGAACCTCCACCGCTACTTCGTCAGTGTGCTGGACCAGGCCCTCGCCCGTCACTACGAGCTGACGGAAGACGACATCATCGTCCACATGGTGATGCGCATCAACGCGGTCATCGACGGGACGTTCGTCTTCTCGAGCGGCAGGAACATGGGGGTCTTCAAGGGCGTCGGTTTCCCGGAGGACATCGCCGAGTTTTTCCGGCTGGAGGAGTATGAGGCCTACCTGTGGACCGCGCACGGACGCTTCCCGACCAACACGACCGGATGGTGGGGCGGGGCGCACCCCTTCGGACTCCTGGACTGGTCGGTGGTGCACAACGGGGAGATCTCCTCTTACGGCATCAACCGTCGCTACCTGATGAACGCCGGGTATCCCTGCTCGCTTCAGACCGACACCGAGGTGATCACGTATCTTTTCGACCTGCTGGTGAGGAAGCACCGGCTGCCGCTCGAGGCGGCCTGCATGGCACTGGCACCGCCCTTCTGGTCGCAGATCGAGCGCATGCCCGAAGAACAGCGGAAGACGGCCAGGGCGATCCGGATCGTCTATGGGGGTGCGCTTCTGAACGGACCGTTCTCGGTGCTGGCGGCGAGGAGTGACGGGATGATCGGTTTCAACGACCGCATCAAGCTGCGTCCGATGGTGGCGGCGCGCAAGGACGACATGCTCTACATCGCCAGTGAGGAAGCCGCGATCCGGACGGTCTGCAGCGATCCCGAGACACTCTGGCATGCCGAGGGCGGTGTGCCCATCGTCGGCCGACTGCGGCCGAAGGAGAAGGACGTTGCGTAAGTGGCTCGTGGAGCCCGATTTTCTCGTCGAGCGCGACCCTGACCGGTGCATCCAGTGTCAGGTGTGCGTGCGACAGTGCGCCAATGACGTCCACGAATACGACCCCGACGAGGAACTGGTGACGAGCGACAGCTCGACGTGCGTGGGGTGTCACCGCTGTGCGACGCTCTGTCCGACCGGTGCGGTCGCCATCAGACGTGCCCCGCTGGAGTTCCGTCCCCACGGCAACTGGACCGCCGAGACCCTCAGGAACATCTACAAGCAGGCCGAGACGGGGGGCATGCTCCTGTCCGGGATGGGCAGCGACCGCCGCATGGGCGTCACCTGGGACCGGATGCTCCTGAACGCCTCTCAGGTGACGAACCCCTCGATCGACCCCCTGCGCGAGCCGATGGAACTTCTGACCCACCTCGGTCGCAAACCCGAGCGCGTCGAATTCCGTGAGGGCGCCCCGGGCGGACTTGCGACCCGTCTCGAACCGCAGCTCGAACTCCAGCTTCCGGTGATGTTCTCGGCCATGTCCTATGGGTCGATCAGCTACAGTGCGTCCCTGGCCCTCGCACGGGCGGCCAGGGAGACCGGCACGTTCGCCAACAGCGGGGAAGGGGGACTGCACGAGGACTTCCGTCGGTTCGCCGGCAACATGATCGTGCAGGTGGCATCGGGACGGTTCGGGGTGGACGTGGACTACCTCAACAACTGTGCGGCACTCGAAATCAAGATCGGGCAGGGCGCCAAGCCGGGCATCGGCGGTCACCTCCCCGGCGAGAAGGTGGACGCGGCCATCTCCGCCACGCGCATGATCCCACGCGGGACCGACGCACTCTCCCCGGCTCCGCATCACGACATCTACTCCATCGAGGACCTCCGTCAGCTCATCTTCGCCCTCAAGGAGGCCACCGCTTACACGAAGCCGGTCGCGGTGAAGATCGCCGCCGTGCACAACGTTTCGGCGATCGCCTCGGGATCGGTCCGTGCCGGTGCGGACATCGTGGTGATCGACGGCTACCGAGGCGGCACGGGCGCCGCCCCCACGATGATACGCGACAACGTGGGCATCCCCATCGAGTTCGCTCTCGCCGCGGTGGATTCCCGTCTGCGCGAGGAGGGCATCCGGCACCAGGCGTCGCTGGTGGCGGCGGGCGGCATCCGCTCCAGCGCCGACGTCGTCAAGGCCGTCGCCCTCGGGGCCGACGCCGTCTACATCGGAACCGCCGCACTCGTCGCCATGGGCTGCCACCTCTGCCAGAAGTGCTACACCGGCAAGTGCAACTGGGGCATCGCCACACAGGACCCGTACCTCACGAAACGTCTCAACCCGAACATCGCGACCCGACGGCTGGTGAACCTGCTCCGGGCCTGGGCGCTCGAGATCAAGGAGATGATGGGCGGCATGGGCATCAACGCCATCGAGAGCCTGCGCGGGAACCGTGAGCACCTGCGAGGCGTCGGACTGACCGACCGGGAACTCGGCATCCTGCGCATCAAGGCGGCGGGGGAGTAACCGATGAAACGCATCATCGCGCACGAGGAACACTGCATCGGGTGCCGACTGTGCGAGATCCACTGTCTCGTGCAGCATTCGAAGTCAAAGAAGATCGTCAAGGCGTTCCGCACCGAGCGCGACCGGATCGTCCCGGGCGTCAAGGTCGAGGAATCGGGGTACGTTTCGTTTGCGCTCCAGTGCCGGCACTGTGACGAGGCCCCGTGCATCGAGGCGTGCATGACCGGCGCGATGCACCGCGATGAGACCACCGGCGCCGTCCTCTGCGACGTCGACCGCTGCGTCGGCTGCTGGATGTGCATCATGGTGTGTCCGGTGGGGGCGGTGGCGCGCGGGGCCGACCGGCAGGTCGTCTCCAAGTGCGACCTCTGCATCGGCGAGGACGTCCCCGCCTGCGTCGCCAACTGTCCCAATGAGGCCATCGTCCTGGAGGATGAGGATGAGTGACAAACGGCCTTTCCTGATCATCGGAAACTCCGCCGCCGCGGTCGGCACCGTTGCCGGAATCCGCAAGAGAGACCGCGACACCCCGATCACCCTCATCGCACGGGAGGCGGAGCACACCTACTCCCGGCCGCTCATCTCCTACCTGCTGGCCGGGAAGGTGGACGAGGAGCGGATGCTCTATCGCGGCCGCGATTTCTACGAGAAGAACGGGGTGGACGCCGTCCTCGGCGTCGAGGTGACCCGCATCGACGCCGAGAGCCGCACCGTCGAGACCGACGACGGCCGGACGTTCCCCTTCGGAAAGCTCCTGATCGCCACGGGGGGCGCACCCGTCGTTCCCGAAGACCTCCCCGGCACGGACGCACGGGGCGTGTTCACCTTCACGACATGGGAGGACGCACGGAGGATCAAGTCGCACATCGAGACGACGGACGTGAAGCAGGCCGTGGTGGTGGGCGGGGGGCTCATCGGGCTCAAGGCGGTCGAGGCCCTGGTGGAACTGGGCATCCGCACGACCGTGGTGGAACTGGCCGACCGCATCCTGAGTGCGACCTTCGACCTGACGGCCTCCGAGGTCGCACTCGACTTCCTGAAGGGGAAGGGGGTCGAGGTGCACTGCCGGACCACGGTTTCCGAGGTCCGCGGGCACGAGGGCCGACTCGCCGGCGTGCTTCTGCGGGACGGGACCGAGCTGCCGTGCGAACTCCTCATCTTCGCCATCGGCGTCGTCCCCGACACACGTCTCGCCCGGGGCGCGGGCATTGCCTGCGGGCGCGGCATCGTCACCGACGACGGGATGCAGACCTCCATCGAGGGCATCTACGCGGCGGGCGACGTCGTCGAGACCCGGGACCTGCTGACGGGCGCCAGACGTCCGATGCCGATACTCCCGAACGCCTACCGGCAGGGGTTCATTTCGGGCGCCAACATGGCCGGCGGGAAACTGACCTCGCGGGGAGGCCTTTCGATGAACGCGGTGGACCTCTGCGGACTCCCGACCATCTCCGTCGGCATCACGTCACCCGAGGGGGAGGAGTATGAGATTCTCAGCAGTCTCGACGACGAGAGCGGTTCCTACCGGAAGCTCGTCCTGAGGGACAACCGGATCGTGGGGGCCATCTTCGTCGGCCGGATCGACCGTGCCGGCATCTTCACCGGACTCATTCGGGAAAAGGTCGACGTGTCCGGCTTCAAGGAGCTGCTCCTGAGCCAGGACTTCGGGCTCATCTCGCTCCCGAACGAGTATCGCAAGCACGTCGTGTCCGGGATGGGGATAGAGGTATGAGGATCGACGCCAGGGGTGTTCACTACCGGGAGCTCAACGCACGGATCCGTCGGGCGATTGCCGACGGTGATGCCGAAATCACGCTCGACAACGCCGAGGGTCAGCGCTACATCGGCACGGGTCTCGGCGCGGGCGTCCACATCACGGTCAACGGTGTGCCCGGAAACGACCTCGCCGCCTTCATGAATGGGGCCGCCGTCACCGTCAACGCAAACGCCCAGGACGGTGTCGGCAACACCATGAACGCCGGAAAGGTGGTCGTTCACGGCTCGGCGGGGGATATCCTCGGTCACTCGATGCGCGGCGGACGGATATACGTCCGCGGCAGTGTGGGCTACCGAACGGGAATCCACATGAAGGCGTATGCCGATCGACGTCCCGTGGTCGTCATCGGCGGCGTCGCGGGAGACTATCTCGGGGAATACATGGCCGGCGGGGTGCTGGTGGTGCTGGGGCTCGACGCGGACGGTCGCTCCCCCGTTCGGGAATACGTGGGAACCGGAATGCACGGCGGCAGCATCTACGTGCGTGGGAAGGTGGAAGAGTACCAGGTGGGACGTGAAGTCGGCCTCGAGACGGTGGGGGAAGCGGACCGGACGCTCCTCGCGGACATCCTGGGGGACTTCTGCGCCGAGGTCAACCTGGACGGACGTGAGTTCCGTCCCGATGAGTTCGTCAAGCTCACTCCGAAGAGCACCCGTCCCTACGGCACCCTCTACGCTTATTGACCGCCGTGGGCGGGACACTTCCCTCAGGAGCCGAGATGGGTCTCGTAGTCGTGGACGGCCTGCTCCTGGGCACGTGACTCAACGGAGCCCGGACGACGTCGTCGCACCTCGGCGATCGCTTCTTCCGCCGACACCCCCCGACTCACCAGGTAGCAGGCCAGCATCGTGCCGGTCCGTCCCAGTCCCGCACCGCAGTGCACCGCCACCTTGTGACCGGCATCCACCAGTGACGAAAGCTCCCCCACGAACTCCTCCACCTCATCCAGCGAGGGGGCACGCATGTCCGGCATCGGGATGTGGATGCCCGTGATGCCGTGCTCCTCAAGAGCCGTCGCGGCCAGCGGCAGAACCGTGAGGGAAATGACGTGGTCGACGCCGCAGGACCGGAGCGCTGCAAGGTCCGCCGGACCCGGACGGCTCATCCCGATGACCCGGTCCGCAACGACCCACGTGAAGAGATCACACGGCTCAAAGCCGGCATCCGGCCCGAAATCCCCGTCGAAGTCCTGATTCTCCCCGTTTGACGACATCCATGTCTCCAGGCGTGTCCGTGTTCCCCCGAAATGCTATCGACGCTCCCGCAGGGCGTCCAGTCAAAATGACGCGTTCCGGCGGGCAGCGGACCTGCCTCGGGAACCCGACGGACCCCAAAAGGAAACGAGACGTCCCCTGAGGGGACGTCTCGTTCAAGTGACGATACAGAAAAAACAGTTCTCAGAGGTCCTGTGGCCTGACGGTCGCGCGCTTGTTCGCTTTCGTTCGCGCCACCGCACCGTCCAGCAACCCATACACCTTGTCACTCACCGCCGCCAGGGTGTCACCAGCGGTCTTCACGCCCTTGCTCTTCAGATAGGCCTTCACCTTGCTTCCAACAACCAGCATCTCTTTACCCGCCATGAAGTCACCCCCTTTCAAAGGTAAACAACCGCCGGGAACAGGCTTCCATTCAAGGAAGCAGACGATATCACTGTAAGAGGAAAAACCGCTCTGCCGTGCGCACGCGGCCGTATGCAGGCACGTGTAAGGTACCACCTGCACGGGCACCCGTCAAGCACAAATTCGCAAGAAATGGGCGGAAAACCGCCAATTCTGAGCGATATCGGGGGGTTCGACTCCCGCCGGCCAGGCGGCCCCCCATGTGCGCCTGTCCAGTGACAAACGTGTAATCTTTTGCCACGGAATCGCTCTAATAAGCGGAAATCACGGCACTTATGATACGCCGGAGCCCGTCTTGAACACGCCCCGCACGCTCTTCAGGGCCATTCTCACCGTGTGTCTTGCTGCCATCACCGCCGCCGCCGCGTCCGACGACACGCGCTCCCCGGCTCTCAGGAAATATGACGAAGTCCAGATGGAGGAGACGTCGGAGAGCTTCGAGGATTTCGAGGACCCCAAGCTTGACCGTTACTGGCATCTGGAAGGGGGTGCGCAAGCCGAGCTGGTCTCCGATCACGCCACCGGCGGAAAGCAGGCCCTGAGGATCACCTTCAAGGACGCGGAGAGTCTCCTGCGCTACCGACGGACCGGTCTCGACGGCTACGGGGCCAGTTACTCGCGCTCCCTCGAGGTCCTGGGGGCCAGGTTCCTCTTTCACAACCGCTTCGCTTTCAACGTCTACAATCCCTCGGGAAAGACCGTCCGCCTGGTCGTGACGTTCGACAAACGTCCCTTCGTTTTCACCCTGAAGCCCGAGGCCAACACCATCTCCATCCCCACGGAGGAGATCGCGGGGGCCGTCTACCGAATGACGCAGGTGACGCACCGAATTGCGTTCTCGGTGCAGGAAGCCGAGAACACGGTGCTGATTCTGGACGATCTGCGTCTCGAACGTGAGACGGTCGGCCCCAACATGAAGCGCTGCGCG
>DATKVD010000532.1:0-5489 GCA_035530235.1 Planctomycetota bacterium
GGGCAGCTCCTTCATCGACTCGACCGTCTCGTCGAGCTCGGCGGCGGTCTCGACGAAGCTGTAGGCGTATTCGGCGGGGAGCGTCACCTCGCCGAATTTCGGCAAGTAGACGCCCATGTACCACTCGCGCTCGTAGGGGACGTCGACGGGCCGGACGTTCTGCCGGACGGCGGCCTCGACGGCGCCCTTCTGGGAGGCGGCGTCGGCGAGGGCGAACCGGCCGAGCGCCCGCGCGAGCTTCTCGGCCACCTCCTTCACCAGCCGGTTGTACTCCGGGATGAGGGGCAACAGCTCGCGCACGAGGGCCTCGAGCTTGTCCTTCAGCAGCTTGTGCCCGCGCGTCGCCAGCTCCAGCCGACGCTTCAGCCGGAACAGCTCGTGACGGGTTGGACTGACCTTCTTTCTCATCGTTCCTCAGCCGTTCTCAACGGGTGTCAGACAAATGACCCAATGCGAAGCACGAAATCCGAAGCACGAAACAAGCACGAAATCCAAATGCTCGAATGACAGAAACGCCTCCGCTTGCGCGCGTTTCCGTCATTCCGTCATTGTCTGATTCGAATTTGTTTCGTGCTTCGTGCTTCGAATTTCGCCATCAGGGAACAGTCCCCATTACCCTTGGTGTTATTCTTCCGCCTGTTGTGCCGCGAGTTTCTTCGACGCCTTGTAGTACTTCTCGATGATCTCGGGCCGGCAGCGTTTCAGCTCGGCCTTGGGCAGCATGCCCAGCAGTTTCCAGCTGATGTCCAGCGTCTCCTCGATGGTGCGGTTCTCCTCGACGCCCTGCGTGACGAACTCCGCCTCGAAGCGCTCGGCAAATTTCACGTACCGCACGTCCATCGGCGTCAGGGACGACTCGCCCAGCACCACCGCCAGTTCCTGCGCGGTCTTGCCGCGGGCATACGCCGCGTAGAGCTGGTTCAGCACGTTCGCGTGGTCCTCACGGGTCTTGCCGGGTCCGATGCCCTTGTCCTTCAGCCGTGACAGCGACGGCAGCACGTCGATGGGCGGATAGATGCCCTGCATGTGCAGCGGCCGCGTGATGAACATCTGCCCCTCGGTGATGTAGCCGGTGAGGTCGGCCACGGGGTGGGTCTTGTCGTCGTCGGGCATGCTGAGGACCGGGATCTGGGTGATGGAGCCGGGCTTGTCGCGGATGCGTCCGGCACGCTCGTAGATGGTCGAGAGGTCGGTGTAGAGGTATCCGGGATATCCGCGTCGTCCGGGGATCTCCTTTCGTGCGGCGGAGACCTCGCGGAGTGCGTCGCAGTAGTTGGTCATGTCGGTGAGGATGACGAGGACGTGCATGCCGAGTTCGAAGGCGAGGTATTCGGCGGCGGTGAGCGCGGTTCGGGGCGTGGCGATGCGCGCGATGACGGGGTCGTCGGCGAGGTTGATGAAGAGCACGGCACGCTGGATGGCCCCGGTGCGGGTGAAGTCGTCGATGAAGAAGTTCGCCTCCTCGAAGGTGATGCCCATGGCGGCGAAGACGACGGCGAAGCCCTCGCCGGTGGTGAGCACCTTGGCCTGCCGGGCGATCTGGGCGGCGACGGTGTTGTGGGGGAGTCCGGCGCCGGAGAAGAGCGGCAGCTTCTGTCCGCGCACCAGGGTGTTCAGTCCGTCGATGGTGGAGATGCCGGTCTGGATGAACTCGTTGGGGTAGTTGCGTGCGGTCGGGTTGATGGGCTGTCCGTTGATGTCCTCGGTCTTCTTCGGGAGGATGGCGGGGCCGTCGTCGATGGGGTGACCGAGGCCGTTGAAGGTGCGGCCGAGGATGTCGTCGGAGAGGTCCATCCGAAGCCCGCGCGCCAGGAACCGCACCTTCACGTCACGCGTCGAGATGTCCTGCGACCCCTCGAAGATCTGCACCAGTGCCGAGTCGGTGTCCACCTCCAGCACCTGTCCCTGACGCACGACCCCGCTCGACAGCTTGATCTGCGCCAGCTCGCCGTAGGCGATATCACTCACCGCCTCCACCAGCATCAGGGGACCGCTCAGGTCACGAACCGTCCGGTATTCTCGCTGCACGATTTCTCCCTTTCGTTCCGATTTCCCAATCATAGGAGGTCGGACATTCCTGTCCGACACCGATTGATGACAGGCAAGAATGCCTGTCCTCCTGTCATGCGACGCCGCCGGCAAGTTGGCTGACCTGTTCGATCACCTTCTGCTTGAGGGCGTCGAGCTTGTCCTTCGGGACCTTGCCTTCGGGTTCGACGATGAGTTTCGCCCGTGAGACGTCCTCGAGCACGGAGAGTCCGAGCAGGCTGTCGAACGGCACGCCCGCCTCGAGGACCTTCGTCGCCTGCCGGTAGAATTCGAGGATGGCGTCGAGCATCATGAACTGCTTCTCGAGCGTGGTGAAGGTGTCGATGTCGTCGAAGGCGTTCTGGTGGAGGAAGTCCTCCCGGATCATCTTGGCGGCCTGCATGGTGAGGCGGTCGGCGGGGGAGAGGGCGTCGACGCCGACGAGCCGGACGATCTCCTCGAGTTCGGCCTCGCGCTGGAGGAGTGTCATCGCGTCGACGCGGTTCTTCCGCCAGTTCTCGTCGATGGCCCCGTCGGCCCACTCGTCCACGATGCGCTGGTAGAGGGAATACGACGTGAGCCAGTTGATGGCGGGGAAGTGCCTTTGCGCGGCGAGTCGGTCGTCCAGTCCCCAGAAGACGCGGACGACGCGCAGCGTGGCCTGGACGACGGGCTCGGAGAGGTCGCCGCCGGGCGGCGAGACCGCCCCGATCAAGGTGACCGAGCCGGTGCGGTCGTCGGCGCCCAGCACCCGTGCATACCCGGCACGCTCGTAGAACCCGGCGATGCGGCTCGTGAGATACGCCGGGTAGCCTTCCTCGCCGGGCATCTCGCCCAGTCGCCCGCTGATCTCGCGCATCGCCTCCGCCCACCGGCTGGTCGAGTCCGCCATCATCGCCACGTTGTAGCCCATGTCACGGAAGTACTCGGCCATGGTGATGCCGGTGAACACGCTCGCCTCGCGCGCCGCCACCGGCATGTTCGACGTGTTCGCCACGAGCACCGTCCGCTCGATGAGCGGCTTGCCCGACTTCGGGTCCTTGAGGTGCGGGAACTCGAGGAGCACGTCGGTCATCTCGTTGCCGCGTTCGCCGCAGCCCACGTAGACGACGATCTCGGCGTCGGCCCACCGTGCGAGCTGGTGCTGCACCACGGTCTTGCCCGAGCCGAACGGTCCCGGGACGCACGCGGTGCCCCCCTTGGCCAGCGGAAACAGCATGTCGAGGATGCGCTGTCCGGTGACGAGGGCCTTGTCCGGGGTGAGTCGTCGCTTGATGGGTCTCGCGAGTCGGACCGGCCAGCGCTGCATCATGGAGAGGGGGATCTCCCTGCCGTCCGATTCGAGCACGGCGACGGTGGTCTCGACGTTGCCGTCGAGTTCGTGGATGTCCCTGATTTTTCCGCCGACGCCCGGCGGCACGAGGATGCGGTGGACGATCATCTCGGTTTCCTGGACGGTGCCGAGGACGTCGCCGGCCTGGACGGTGTCACCCGCTTTGGCTGTCGGGGTGAAGTGCCATTGCGTTTCCCGGTTGAGTGCGGGGGCCTGTGCGCCGCGGACGATGAAGTCGCCCTCCAGGGCACGGATCTTGTCGAGCGGCCGCTGCACGCCGTCGTAGATGGCCTGGATGAGACCGGGACCGAGTTCGACCGAGAGCGGCATCCCCGTGGGTTCCACCGGGTCGCCGGGGGTCACGCCTTCGGTATTCTCGTAGACCTGGATGGAGTACTCCTTGCCGCGGACCTCGATGATCTCGCCGAAGAGCTTCTGGGCGCCCACGTGGACGAGTTCGTACATCCGCGAGCCCTCGAGTCCCACGGCGATGACCAGCGGGCCGGAGACCTTCTTGACGGTGGCGTCTGCCATGATTGTTTGTCCCGTTCCAGTAGCGCGGGGACCTGTGCCCCGCGCATCGTCGAATCGCGGCCCACAGGTGGCCGCGGTGCAGCGGCTCAGGCGCTCTGGGTTCTTCCCAGCAGATCGACGCCGGCGGCCTGTTCGATGGCCTTTTGGAGCTGGTTGCGTCCGAAGTGCGTGGGCTCGGGGGCGTCGGGGACGACAAGGACGACGCCCGGGGCGTGTCTCCGGAAGCGTTTGACGGCGTCGGCGCAGCCCGCCGCCTGGGATTCCCCGCACACGACCAGTGCCACGCTCTTATCGACGCTCAGCCGGTCGAGTGCGGCTTCCAGCTCCGCCGCGTCCGCCGCCGGGGTCGGCTCGAACCCCACCGCCGTCAGCGGCAGCGTCAAACGTTTCGTTCCAACCACGACAAGCTTGCCCATGACCTCACCACTTCTCCTCTTTCCTGCGTCGACAGGCAGTCATAAATCCGAAATCCGAAGCACGAAATCCGAAACAAGCACGAAATTCAAATGACGGAATGACAGAAACAACACCACCGCCTGGCGAGTTTTGAATTTCGGTCATTCGAATTTGTTTCGTGCTTCGTGCTTCGAATTTGCCTTCCCCTTCAACCCACGTAGCTGCGTCTGAGTCTCGTGCGCGTCTCGTCCCGGTCGCCCTCGACCACGAACGTCTCGGTGATCATCCGGAGGTTGAGGTTTTCGATGTGGAGTCCCCAGAGATATCCGAAGGGTCGCTCGGGACCGAACGGGATCATCCGGGCGGCGGCCATGTCGGACGTGAGCCGGTCGTCCATCATGCGTGCGATGCTTCCCACCTCCCGACGCGTGACGTCGACGATCTCGCCCTCCACCGGCGTGAAGATGCGTGCGAGGACGTTATCCATCCGGTCACGGTCCTCCCGGGCCAGCTCGAGGAGCGTCTCGTCTTCGAACGTGCCGAGGAGGAAATGGTCGGTCAGGGGCTCGGCGTGTTCGCCCGAGAGCCGTGCACGGATGACCGTCAGTGCCGCCAGGAGCCGGACGCACGTCTCGGCCCAGGTCGTGATGAATTCCGAGCCGATCGCCCGTGCCCCTTCCAGGACATGCGTCAGCTCCTCCCGGTCCACCCACAGGTCCAGGAGCCTTTCGGCGTCCTCGGCGTCTTCCAGTGCCCGGCGGAGCCGACGCACCACGGGGGCGAGGTCGCCCCGTGCGTCGACCCGGTCGTCCCAGAGGGCGTCGAGTTCTTCCGGGGCGAAGAACGCCGGCGGCTCACCGCCGTCCTCGCCGCCGGAGAGCTTCGCCCGGAGGAACGACCGCAGTTCGGCGAACCGGTACCTCGTGAGCATGACCTCGCACACCGACCGGTCGGGCGCCCCGGCGATGCAGACCCCGGCGTTGCGGACGAACTCGTGCTCGACGGCCCGCGTGGCCTCGTCGGGCGAGTCGGGCACGGGCATCGCCGAGTACGTCTCCACCTGCTTGATCCGCTGGAGGAGTGCCTGGAGCGTCGGCAGACGCAGCAGGTCCAGGTACTCGTCGTTCGTCAACAGCCGCGTCTCCGCGACCGCGGTCACACCGCTCGTGAAGGTCCAGTCGGCTGTCCGCAAGGTCAT
>DATKVD010000533.1:0-2309 GCA_035530235.1 Planctomycetota bacterium
GAGATGCAGTCCCGGATGAGACGCGTGCGGTCGGCCGTGTCGTAGATCGAATAGCGGTGAGTCAGCCCCACCCGGTCGGCAAACCGTCGCAGCTCCCGCGCGCAGAACGAATGAAACGTCGAGATGCGGAGCCCCTGAGCCGCCGTCAGGACCGCCACGCGCGATTTCATCTCGTCCGCCGCCTTGTTGGTGAACGTGATGGCAAGGATGGCGTCCGGCGGCACGCCCTCCCGGAGCATCCAGGCGATGCGTCGCGTGACGACGCGCGTCTTCCCGCTGCCCGCCCCCGCCAGGATGAGGAGCGGGCCCTCGATGTGCGTCGCCGCCTCACGCTGCGCGTCGGTGAGGTCGGTTAGGATATCCGTCTTGTGCACCACGGCTCCCGGCTTCCCGGTGGAGCGACTCGATGACGATGTAGCGCGGCCACCCGTGGGCCGCGATAGCATTGCGCGGGGCACAGGTCCCCGCGCTACGCTTCGGTGGATGGAAGGGGCGAGGACTCCGCAGACGTCCCACTGTAGCAGAGCGCTCCGTGAAGTCCAGGTGATTCCGGACGGACGTGGAAAAACTTGCACACGGGACCCGCGGCCGGTATGATACGCGGCATGAATGTGACCAAGAGAGACCTTCCGTACAAGACCATCGCCGACACGACGCTGCGCCTGTTCGTCTTCGAAGACGAGACGGGTGGGCGCGGCGGGGCACGCCCGGCAATCGTGTTCTTCTTCGGCGGGGGATGGACGGGCGGCACGCCCGAGCAGTTCTTTCCGCAGTGCGAATACCTTGCGTCGCGTGGGATGGTCGCGTTTTCCGCGGAGTACCGCGTGAAAGACCGGGACGGCACCACCCCGGTGGAATGCGTCAAGGACGGCAAGTCGGCCGTGAGGTGGCTTCGGTCGCACGCCGGCGAGTTGGGCATCGACCCGCACCGCATCGCCGCGGGGGGCGGGTCGGCCGGGGGTCACGTCGCGCTCTGCGCCGCGCTCGTCGACGGCTTCGAGGGAGCGGGCGAGGACCTGTCCGTGAGTTCCAGACCCGACGCCCTCGTGTGCTTCAACCCGGCGCCCGACGTGACGCGCTTTGCCGACCGTGTACCTGAATCGGCCGGGCGGGCGGAAGAGATCTCGCCCACGCATCACGTGAAGGCGGGGGCGCCCCCGGCCATCCTCTTCCACGGCATCGGCGACGAGGCGGTCCCTTTCGAAGACGTCGAGCGCTTCGCCGCCGCCATGACCGACGCCGGGAACGACTGCGAACTCGTCGCCTACCCGGGACAGGAGCACGGCTTCTTCAACTACCGCGACGGGAAAAACCCCTATTACGTCCGGACGCTTCGCCAGGCCGACCGGTTTCTCACGGACCTCGGATATCTGCAAGGCGAGCCAACGATACAGGAATTGCCGTGATCATCGGAATCGGTGTGGACATCGTGGAGCCGGAGCGCATCGCCGGGATGATCGAGCGTCACGGGGAGCGCTTCCTCGAACGGACGTTCACCTCCGGCGAGATCGCCTACTGCGGGGACCGCAAGCGTGCCGTGGAGCACTTCGCCGCGCGATGGGCCGCCAAGGAGGCCGTCGCCAAGGCCCTCGGCACCGGCATCAGCCGCCGCGTCCACTGGAAGGACATCGAGGTGGTCAAGAAGGGCACCGGCGCCGCCTCCATCAAACTCCACGGCGGGGCTCAGGCCGCCGCCCGGAAGCTCGGCGTCAACCACATCCACCTCTCCCTCAGTCACATCGAATCCCTCGCCGTCGCCATGGTCATCATCGAAGGATAGCCCGGCCCGCTCACGCCGAAGAGCAGTTGTCGAACCGACCTCTAGCGCATGCGGAACAGAATGGTGTCCTTCTCCGGGACGGCATTTCGCCACTTCACCGTTACGGGCTCGGAGCGGAGGCCGGAAAAAGAGAGGCGATAGTCCGTCGTGCCGTTTTCTATGTGGGGATAGTACCAGCACAGACGAGACAGGTACGAGTGTGTGCCTGAACTGGAGCTTCCTGTCATAGAGCCGTTCTGGGCCCGCGACTCATAGCTCAGGTCCACGGACTGGCCCGGATGGTCGATCACAGTCCCGTCGGGCATCTCAATCTTGGCCGTCAGAAGCGGGCGGCCCTCTTTGGCGAACACACTGCGCGCGGCGTGAAGCTTCGCCTGCTCGGCGAGAAATGCGTCCCACTTGTCTGCAGGGACAATCTCGGTGACTCCGTAGAGTCGCACAATCTCATGACCACCATGGAGCCGGTGACCCGTGTGCCCAAGACTTGACTTGTCCCAGAGGATGGCGAGTTGCCAGTTGTCGTCCCAGG
>DATKVD010000534.1:0-2167 GCA_035530235.1 Planctomycetota bacterium
GTCCGGCCATGATGGACGCGACGACGGGGACAAGCTGGTAGAGGAACGGGTCGTGAATGCCGAGCGCGCGGCCGTCGATGGTGGCGACGCGCAGGAGCCGCCGCTCGACGTACCCGCGTCCCTCGTTGGAGGGCAGCACGCCGTCGGCGATGCAGAAGGCAACCGCACGGGCGTGGTCGGCGATGCGACGGAACCGTCGGCCGTCCTCGCCCTTCGTCTCGTATGTCCGGCCGGCAATCTCGCCGACGCGCTCGATGATGGGCAGGAAGAGGTCCGTCTCGAAATTGGTGGGCGCCCCCTGGAGGACGGCGAGCGTCCGCTCCAGTCCCATCCCGGTGTCCACGTTCTTGCCCGGAAGCGGTACCAGTGAGCCGTCCGACTGTCGGTCGAACTGCGTGAAGACGAGGTTGTAGTACTCGACGTAGCGGTCACAGTCGCACGAGGGGTCGCAGTCGGGTCTCGCGCAGCCGAAGGCCTCGCCCTGGTCGTAGAACATCTCACTGCACGGACCGCACGGACCGTTCGGGCCGTCCGTGGGGGCGTTCGCGGGCCAGAAGTTCTCCTTCGCGTCGAAGCGGTAGATCCAGTCCTTACGGACGCCGATCTCCTTGGCCCAGATGTCGTACGCTTCGTCGTCCTCCTCGTAGACCGACACCCTCAATCGCTCGGGGTCGAACCGGAGGACCTCGGTGCTGAGCTCCCACGCCCACCGGATGGCGTCGGTCTTGAAGTAGTCGCCGAAGGAGAAGTTCCCGAGCATTTCGAAGAAGGTCTGGTGACCGGCGGTGCGTCCGACGTTGTCGATGTCACCGGTGCGCAGGCACTTCTGACTGGTGGCGGCGCGCTTGAGCGACCGGTCGCCCCGTCCCAGGAACTCGTCCTTGAACTGGTTCATCCCGGCACCCGTGAACAGCAGCGTGGGGTCGTCGGTGGGCACGAGCGTGTCACTGGCCTTGCGGACGTGTCCGTGCTTCTCGAAAAACGACAGGAACGTCTCACGCAGTTCGTTGTGTGTCATCATGGGGCGGCTCGAACAAGACCTTGTTGACTATTCGTTGCTCTCGTCCACCGGGGTGTCTTCTTCCGCTTCCTCCGCTTTCGGTGCCGCGAGTGGCGGGAGCTGGTCGACGAGTTCGCCGAAGCCCAGCTTCTCGAGGACACGTCGCCGCAGCTCGTCCAGGATGTCGGGGTTCTCGGTGAGGAACTCCTTGGCCCGGTCACGTCCCTGTCCGATGCGCGTCTCCCCGAAGCTGAACCAGGTCCCGGAGCGGTCGAGGATCTTGAGTTCGGTGGCCATGTCGAGGACGTCCCCGATGTAGCTGATGCCCCGTCCGTATTCGAGGTCGAACTCCGCGGTGCGGAAGGGCGGGGCGATCTTGTTCTTGACGACACGGACGCGTGTGCGGTTGCCGACGATCTGGTCGCCGCTGCGGAGTGCACCCGTCCGACGGATGTCCATCCGCACCCACGAGTAGAACTTGAGTGCCCTGCCTCCAGGCGTCGTCTCCGGGTTCCCGAACATCACACCGATCTTCTCCCGGATCTGGTTGATGAAGACGACGCACGTCTTCGATTTCGAGATGGCGGCGGTCAGCTTGCGCAGGGCCTTCGACATGAGTCTCGCCTGGAGTCCCACCTGGGTGTCGCTCATCTCGCCTTCGAGTTCGGCCCGGGGGACGAGTGCGGCGACGGAGTCGATGACGATGACGTCGATGGCGTCCGAACGGACCAGCATCTCACAGACCTGGAGTGCCTCTTCGCCGCAGCCGGGCTGGTTGATGAGGAGGTTTTCGAGGTCGACGCCGAGCTTGCGGGCGTAGGCCGGCTGGACGGCGTGTTCGACGTCGATGAACGCCGCCACGCCGCCTTTTCTCTGGGCGCTCGCGACGATCTGAAGCGCGAGCGTGGTCTTCCCTGACGCCTCGGGTCCGAAGATCTCACACACACACCCGCGCGGGACGCCCGTGCCCCCCAGTGCCAGGTCCAACGACAGTGACCCGGTCGAGATCCCGTCGGTGTAGGGGGCCACGTCGGCCCCCAGCTTCATGATGGCCCCTTCACCGTACTGCTTCTGGATCTGCGCCACGGTGCGGTCCAGTGAGCCTTCGGCCCCTGATTCCGACTTCTTCTTCCGCTTCGCCATGTGAGGTCCTTTCCCGTAAGGTCC
>DATKVD010000535.1:0-8392 GCA_035530235.1 Planctomycetota bacterium
CGATTCCTTCGACCCGCACGAGCCGTGGAACCCCCCGGTGAACTACCGCGACATGTACACCAACGAAACCGACGTCACCGACGTCATCTGGGTGGCCTACGGACACAAGCAGGCCTACACGCCGAAGGAGGTGCGTCGGGCACGGGCCAACTACGCCGGCGAGGTGACGCTCGTCGACCGCTGGTTCGGACACTTCTACGAGACCTTCCTCCAGAGCGGTCTCGTCGACGACACCCTCTTCATCATGACCACCGACCACGGACACTACATCGGCGACCAGAAGCTGTTCGGAAAGATGGGGCATCCGCTCCTGCCGCCGGTCCTGGACACGCCCATCCTGATGCGGCACCCGAAACGCCTGAAGGCGGGCAAGTCCGACCGCACGTTCGTCATGCACCAGGACATCCCGGCCACGATCCTCCAGGCGTGCAAGGTCAGGCCCAAGCAGAAGCTCGACGGTCACAGCCTGATGGGCGCCTTCAAGGGAAAGACCCCGAAGCGCGACCACACCCTTACCGGCTGGGGACCGTTCGTCGGCATCCGCACCGACCGGTGGTACTACAACGCCAGCCTGTGGGGGCACAAGCCGCTGCTTTTCGACCTGAAGCGCGACCCCGACTGCACCCGGAACGTCGCCCGGCAGAACCGCAAGGTGCTGCTGAAGATGCACGAGATCGGCCAGAAGGACTGCGGCGGCAAGTACCCCGAGTTCCTGCGTGAGCAGGCCGACGCCGCACTGCCGGGCTGCACACCGCTTGGAAAGTGGTAGCCTCACCGGTCAGGACGCGAAGGAGGGAGCCGTCATGAGGGCGTGGAGCCTGGTGGCGACCGTGGCGGTGGTGTGTGCCTCCTGTGTGTCGGCCGCCGCCGCGGAGAACCCGGGACCCCGGCATCCCGTCGGCCCCGACGTGCCCCTCCCCGGCCCGGAGAAGACGCACTTTGAACGCCGGGTCACCGTCGAGGGCCTCACCGCAGACGCCATCCAGTCGGCATGCGACCGTGCAGCGGCCTCCGAGGTCAAGGTGGTCTTTCTCCCCGCCGGAGAATACCTGTTCGAGAAAACCGTGGACGTTCCGGCCGGCGTGACCCTGCTGGGAGAGGGAAGTCGCACACACTGTCACGGCAAGGACTGGGAAAGGACCGTATTCCAGGTGAGCGGGAGCGACGTCCGCATCACACGATTGCGGCTCGAGGGCCCGTCGACCACGCGCGACGTCAGGAACAACAGCACGGGCGTCAACGTGAACGGCCGGGAAAGCGTGCGGGTCGACCACTGCGAGATCTTCGGCTTCTGTCGTGCGGTGAACTTCAGCGGCGGCTCGGGACAGCTCGACCATTCGAGCGTCCACGACTGCCCGAGGGACGGCCTGGGGTATGGCATCTGCATCGTCGCGGGCGCCCGGGTGCTGGTGGCCGACAGTGAGTTCAGCCAGTGCCGTCACGCCCTCGCCTCCAACGGGGCCCTCGACTGGTCGAGCCCGAAGCGGCTCGGAAAATACGTCCACAAGGGCGACGTCCGAAAGACCCACTGGGAGTTCGTCCACAACCACGTGGACACGAACGACCGCACACAATACGAACTCTGCGCGGTGGACACGCACCCGGGGATGGACGGGACGTTCGTGATCGAGTACAACGTCTTCGAGAACCTCCGTCACGGGGTCGGCATCCACGACGGCTCGGGCCTCATCCGCGGGAACCTCTTCCGCAACCTGCGCGGGAAACCGTTCCGTCCCTTCCTCGCCATCTACGTCAGCTGGGGAAAGCATAACGACATCGAGGTGGAAGGGACCATGCCGCGGAACATCGAGATCACCGGCAACCGGTTCGAACTCGACGGGCCCGCCCGGCCCTACCAGATCGGGAAGGCGGAGAACGTGACCATCGACGGAAAACTCGTCGAGGAGACCCGGACCGACCCGACGAGACCGACGCCGCCCATCACCCGTCTCGAGCCGGTCGGTGCGGAATACGCCCGATGAGCGGCCGGGCAGACATAGCGAGGGGGCCGCAGTGACGATGACGTCGAAGGACCGGTGGCTGGCGGCGCTGCGGCTAGCGCCGGTGGACCGCCTGCCGTTCTGGCCGAAGCTGGACGCGGCGTATCCGCGCTGGCGCACCGGACGCTTCGCCGGGAAGTCCAACAATGAGTTCCACGACTTCATCGGCAGTGACAAGCACGTCGGCATCGAACGGATCTTCCGCGAGGTTCGGACGAGGACTTCGGTCCAGAGCATGCGTGAAGAGAACAACGAGACGACGGTCTACACGACGCCGCACGGCCGCATGCGGTCGGTCCGCAGGTTCGACGTCGACTCGCAGGCCTGGCATCCCGTCGAGTTTCCCGTCAAGTCGCTCGACGACGTCCGCCTGATGAGGGAGATCTACACCGACTGCCAGGTTGAACTCGACGAGGCGAAGCTGGAAACGGGCCGCACACGGGTGAAGGAGATCGGTTCCGACGCGTGCGTCAACCAGTGCATCGCCACGACGCCCATGATGTGGTTCGTCGAGCATTTCGCGGGCGTCGAAAACGCCCACCTCCTGCTGGCCGATCACCCCGACGAGGTCGAGACGTTCTTCGACGCCATGCAACGTGTCATCCGCCGGAAGGCCGAGATCTCCGCCGAGCACTCCCCCGCCGACATGTTCTACATGATCGAGAACACCTCGACGTCGCTCATCTCCCCCGACCAGTTCCGCAAGTACTGCATGCCGACGCTGCGTGAGGTCACGGAGATCGTGAACGCCCACAACGGCCTGATGGTCTATCACATGTGCGGGCTGCTGAAGGTAATCCTCCCGGACATCGCGAGCCTGGGCGCGGCCGGCATCGAGGCGTTCACCGCACCCACGCTCGGCAACACGACACTCCTCGACGGACGCACCGCGTGTCCCGACATGTGTCTCATCGGAGGGACGCAGGCGACCTTCTGGACGCGTCCCGCTGATGAGATCATCCGGAAGATCGAGGAGGCGCTCGCTCCGCTCCCCCACCACCGCGGCATCGTCGTGACCTCCGCGGGCGTCATGCCACCGATGTGCGAACCCGAGACGATCAGGGAGGTCTGCGAGTGGGTGAAGGCGTACAGCGCTAGAATGTAACCACAGAGAACACAGAGGGCACAGAAAGAGGCTGAAGGCTCAGAGCTGAAAGTCATGCCGTCTGCTGCTGTGCCTTGGGTCTCCGGGTCTTGGTAGCCGAACGGCGAACAAGCAATGAGGCCCCGAAGGGGCCAAGGGGATTTGGCCGGGGGCGCAAGCCCCCGGTCGACGAATGCCGCACAACAACTCAAGCCCCGAAGGGGCGGCAGGAGCTGTCGACGGCCTACCGCCCCGTTGGGGCTCAAAGGTAATATTATCGATCGCTTTCCGGGGGCTTGCGCCCCCGGCTAAGTCCCGGACCACCGCTTCGGGGTGCACGAAGAAACAAGCGGAGAAGTCGCCATGAAGGACATCATCTCCGAATCGTTCGAGCCGGTCTACGGTCAGCTGTGCTGGGGAGTGACCTACTACCGGATGACCAACCTGTCGATGAACTTCGGAACGCCTCGCCTCGAGGTCGTTCGTGAGCCGCAGGAGAGAAAGAGCCGCGACCCGCTCATCCGCAGGATTGGGCGGCGTAGACATGTGAGCGTCACGGGCCGCTGGTCGCTCTGGGTATACCTCTCCTATTGGAAGATCTGCTACAAGGGGCACGAGGCCACCTCCGGCAGTTCCCTCAGGAAGATCGGCGGGGCGACGGGGGACATCGAGGGCCAGCGGCTCGTCAACGTGGAAGTCGACCGTGAAACCGGCGCCACGCGCTTCTCATTCGACCTCGGTGGCACCCTCGATGTCCGAAGACGTGAGCGCGATTGCGACGATGAGCTGTGGATCCTTCGTAAACCCAGCGGATACTTCCTCTCCGTGAGGGCCAACGGCAACTACGACCACGTGCCCGGCTGCGGCAAACGCCGCGGTGTCCGGGGACGCCAGCTACCCGTCATGCGAAAGGAGACCCCCTGATGTCCGAGCGAATGAACATCATCCTGTTCCTGCCCGACCAGTGGCGGGCGGAAGCCGTCGGGTGTCTGGGAAACGACGCCGTCAGGACGCCCCACACCGACGCGCTTGCCGCCGAGGGGGTGGCCTTTACACGCTGTTTCAGCCAGAACGGTGTCTGCACCCCGGCGCGGTGCACGATATTGACGGGGCAGTTCTGCCACACCGCCGGCCACCGCACCATGCACCACTTCGTGAGGCGGCACGAGCCGAACCTGATGCGGTACCTCAAGGAGGCGGGCTACCACGTCTGGTGGGGCGGCAAGAACGACGCCATCCCGATCGAGGAGACGGAACTCTCGTGCGACGAGCGCGTCCACGGCAAGGGCAGCAGGGGCCCCACGGTGCCCGCACCCGGGTTCGGCGACCGGCATTTCTACACCTTCTACCGTGGGTGCGTCAGTGAGGAGCCGATGCACACCTCGGACGACGACGTGGTGGACCACGCGGTCGAATTCCTCACACGGGACCACGAGAAGCCCTTCTTCATGTGGGTGAACCAGGGCTGGCCGCATCCGCCCTACCAGGCCGAACGCGCATGGATCGAGATGTACCCGCCGGAGGCGCTGCCCCCGCTTCGGCCGAAGGTCCTCGACGGCAAGCCCGGCATCCTCGACGCGATCCGGAAGAAGACCGGGCTCGACAGGCTCACCCCTGACGAGTTCCGTGCGATCCTCGCCACCTACTACGCGATGGTCAGCCGGGTGGACCGCAACTTCGGACGCGTCATCGACGCCGTCAAGGAGAACGGCTTCTGGGAGAACACCGCCATCCTGATGACCTCCGACCACGGCGACTTCGCCGGCGACTACGAGATGGTCGAGAAGACCCAGAACACGTTCGAGGACATCCTGACGAACGTCCCGCTGGTGGTGCGCGTGCCCGCGCAGAAGGTCAAGGGGAAGGTGTCGGACGCACTCGTCCAGTCGATGGACCTCTTCGCGACGATCATGGAACTCACCGGCGTCGACGCGCGTCACACGCATTTCTCGAAGTCCCTGGTGCCCATCCTGAACGGCGAGGCGGAGGAGATCCGTGACGCGGTCTACTGTGAGGGCGGCGCACGCGTCGAGGAGATCCACACCCACGAGAACCCCTATAGCCACGTCCCGGAGCACATCTACCACCCGCGGATCACGATTCAGAACCAGAGTCCTGAGCTTCACGGCAAGGCGGTGATGCTCCGCACGCACGACTGGAAGTACGTCCGGCGGCTCTACGACACCGACGAGCTCTACGACCTCAAGGAGGATCCGGACGAATTGAAGAACCTGGTGAACGACCCGGCGCACGCGGACGTCGTCCGTGAGATGCGCGACCGGATGCTCACGTGGTTCCTCGACACCGGAGACGCGGTGCCCTTCAAGTGGGACAAACGGTCCCCGACAGAGGACATCCTCGAGATCTGAATGGAACGCCGTGCCGGGGCCGCCCCCGGAACCCCTGGAAAAACCGCCTTGCCGCCGAAATTCGTGGAACTTTTTGGCGAAATATCGTCCTTATAGTAGGGGTGGGGACGGCTTTTGCGTCTTGACAGCCGGTCCCACCCATGGTAGCTTCTATATGCTGCGCCGGGCCTCGGAACCGTCGGGGGCAGGTCCGCCCCCGGAGGGCCCGTCGACCATTCGGAAAGGACCGGAACATGAGACGCGCCATTCCCGTCGTCGTGATGCTGTCCCTCCTCTTCAGCACGGGACTGTGGGCCGACGTCGTCCACCTTCAGGACGGACGCAAGATCGAAGGTCAGGTCATCGACGGCGGTGACGTGGTGAAGGTCGTCACCCGCATGGGAACGGTGACGCTGCCGAAGGACCAGGTCGTCCGGATCGAGAAGAAGAAGACCGCGGCCGAGATCTACAAGGAGAAGGCCGCCGAACTCGCCGACGACGACGCCGAAGCACACTACAAGCTCGCCCTCTGGTGCAAGGAGAACCGTCTCGGCAAGGAAAGGGTGGCCGAGCTGAACAAGGTGATCGAGATCGACAAGGACCACGTCAAGGCCCGTGCCGCACTCAACTACGTCCAGATCGACGGCAAGTGGGTGAAGGCGAAGCGCGGGATGGTCTACGTGAACGGCAAGTGGGTGAAGCCCGAAGAGGCCGTCACGGAAGGCAAGTCCCTCTACGACTTGAAGAAGTACGAGGACGCCTGGAAGGTGCTCGAGAGTGCCGCCGAGGACCTCCGCAAGGACGAACTCGTCGCGGAGGCTCAGCTCTACCTCGGCATGTGTGCCGAGCGTCTGGGCAACTGGGACGACGCGAAGTCCGCTTACGGCACCATCCTCGGACTCCGGGGCGACCACGACCAGAAGGTCCAGGCCGAGGTCCGCAGGCAGATCATCGAAAGCAGCACCGGGGGCATGTACCTCGTCAAGGGCACCGCCGGGAAAGAGGACATCTTCTCCCTCGACACCGACGAGAAGACCGAGACCGAGAAACTCACCGGACTGCAGCCGCTGACCAACGCACTCGTCATGAAGATCGCCATGCGTGAGCAGTGTGTCGGTTACATCGAGAAGGGGAAGGAGCTCCTGAAGAAGGCGAAGGACACCTCCGACGGGACCGAGGCCAACGACAAGAAGGCGAGTGAGCTGCTGGACGAGGCCGAGGCCGAGTTCGAGCGTGCCAACCGTCTGGTGAAGGACGTCGCCCGCGGCTACCTCATCGAGGTCGTCAAGCTCCGTGTCGGCATCATCAACAACACCTACAACATCCAGGCCGCCCGGGTCCAGGGACAGCTCCTCCGTCTCAACTCCATCCAGGACACAAAGACCCAGATGCAGCTCGCCAGGAAGCTCACCGGTGAAGTGGACGAGCTGCTGGAGCAGCTCCAGAAGATCCAGAAGCTGGTGCAGAACTACCCGGATGAGCTGTCCACACAGCTGGCGAACTGCAAGGCCCTGAGCGGCAGACTCCGGGCCCTCAAGGCCCAGCTCAACGCGTTCGCCGGACGGTAGCCGGCCCCCCGGATATGGAGACGGGGACCGGAGGACGTCCCCGGAGAGAGCCATGCCTGGAAAACGTCTGTCTCCCGTCGCTCTTCTCGTGGTGCTCGTGTGCGGCGCCGTGGCGCTCGCCGACACCGTGGACGACGCGGCCGCCCTTTTCGGACAGAAGAAGTACGCCGAAGCGGTCGCACTCCTCAAGACGGAGATCGAAGCACGCCCCACCCACGCCAAGGCGTATCTCTTCCTGGCCTCGAGCTACGAGAAGCTGGAGAAGTGGGCCGAGGCCGTGGACGCCTGGGACCGGTTCGTCAAGCTCGCGAAGAGTGACGGTGAGCGGGAGTACGGTGAGACACGACTGACGGCGTGCCGGGCCCGGGCCTCCGGGAAGGTCCCGGACACGGAGACGGAAGACCCCGAGCCGGACGCCACCGGTCACGCCCGGTTTCTCAAGCAGGGCATGGTCTTCGTCACCGTCCGGACCCAGCACTTCATGGTGCAGGCCAAGAACCGGGCCCTCTGCGACGAGGCGGCCAAAGAGGCCGAGCGTCACCTCGGACGCATCATGCGCGTCTTCCTCGAGGGACGGGAGTGGCCCCACACCATCACCATCCGCATCCACAAGAACCACCCCGAATACGTCATCGAGGCCGGGACGCCCCAGTGGTCGGGGGGCGGCTATTCCGTCCGCAGCTACGACACCGGACAGACCCTCCGTCGCATCGACCTGTTCGCCCTGGACAAGGACGGCAAGTACATCGCCGAGCTGCTGACCAAGACCCTGCCTCACGAGATGACGCACGTGGTGCTGCACGAGTACTTCGGCGAGCGCACCTTCCGTGGACTGCCCCTGGCCATCAACGAGGGACTGGCGATGTACGTCGAGGAAGGCACCGCCGTGCGCTACGAGCGACAGCTTGCCGACGCGGTGAAGAAGGGGGTCTACTACAAGCTGCCCGAACTCTTCCAGATGCAGAGGTATCCACCGAACGTCGGTCTCTTCTACGCCCAGGCCGCGTCCGCCACCCGATACCTCATCGAGAACATGACGGCCGAGCAGTTCCAGTCCTTCCTGGCCCAGATCAGGAAGGGCAACGACGTGAACTCCTCCCTCCAGAGCGCTCTCGGTCGCACGGGCGACCTCCTCACCGCCATGCAGGAACACTGGGTCGACATGCTCAAGAAGAAGGCCGACGAATACGCCAAGACCCCGCCCGAGAAGAAGCCCACCCCCGAAAAGCCCAAGCCCAAACCGGTGAAGACCGTCAAGGAAACCACCCCACCCAAGGATGACACGGGAGAAGAGGACGAAGAGGACGTCATCATCCAGGTGGAGTAGGTCCTTCCGGCGCCGCTTCTGCACACCCTCGAAAGCCCCTTGACAGTGCCCCTCAAGCAGGGCAG